>DAFJ01000003.1 GCA_002497905.1 Euryarchaeota archaeon UBA251 | reverse complement strand
CAACAATAAATCGATTATATGATAGTGGAATTGAATCCAAAGGGTTGTTTGGTCAGTGGGACCATGATTACCCCGATCGTCCGGACATAATGTTCGATCGTGCTGGTACTGGTCGTGGTATTGAGGCGTATCCAGAAATGGTACGTTTGGATTGGATGCAGGATCTCTTAGAGTGGTTCACTTACTACCTGCAAGAAGAAGGCCCACAGCCGTGGCTTGGCGTGGAAATCCAGTCGAATCATGGTTCGTGGCGGCTCGAGGATCGTTATCCGATGAGCGATACGACAGAGATTGTCTGGGAGCTTGGAAGCGCAAACCTATCCTCTGCAGGTGGCTCTAACACTATCTTGCCCGATGCTAACTCAGGACCGGTTTACGAGACATTACCACTAGAGGAAGATCTCTATTTCGGTGGCCTTCCAAGACTCCACGTGCAGGTTACAACGGCAACAGTTGGAGGCCAGATTTACGCACTTCTCGAAGACTGTAGTGAAGATGGTTGTATCCACATTGGTCATGCAATCATGGATCTTCGTTATCACGCAGGTGGCTCACAAGAGCAGGCTTGGACGCCAATGGTTCAGGAGATTACTGCCATGATGGAATTCTTCCCGATGGATGTTGAAGTTCAGGCTGGAAACACGATTAGGCTCACGCTTACAAGTACAGGTGAGGACTATCTCCCTTCAGCGGCTTCTTCGATTGTCTTCGTAGAAGATGCAGGCTCGACACTGCAACTTGATGCATTTGATCCAGACACACGACAGTACTATCCTGTGCCGGAATGCACCCATCCCGTTTGTCTTGAGAATTCCTGATATCATCATGCTCTGAAGGAACACCAGTCGCAGTCAGGGGTTTTTGTTGGTGGAGTGCCACTGGTAAACGATTGTTCGACAACCTTAGCCATCCTCTCTAGATTGGTTTGAATTTGAGCAGTCTTCATTTGACTAACATCGACCGAGTCAACTGTGAATTCAAGATATGGTTTGACATCATCAACCATCAGGGTCTCTGCCGGATAATAGTTGATGAGAAGGGCAGTATCATTCACGGTGTACCCCTTGGATCGCAAAACCATTGCATAACATCTCAGTTGTCGAACATATGCTTCGTGCGGCGGCTTACTAGCATGATTTAGACTACGCTTTGTCTTGTAGTCAGCAATAATGTACTCTTGCTCGTCTCCCTTGTTTCGAGCAAATAGTTCGTCTAATTTTCCTGTAAGTGTAAACCTGGCTCCATTTGGAGCGATAACATGGTCCTTGTTTTCGAGTTTGACTGTTGGTCCAACCAGATCACGTTCTGCAGGAATACATCCTGCTAAGTGAGGTATTGCAGCAAAAGCGGGAGGCATGAATGGTGGTGAATTAGTCGCAGCAGCAGTCATGACTTTGCGCATTGCATCATCGATTCCATTTGGGAGTTGAGGAAATGGCCCACTCGGTTTTTTCGCTATTTTCATGTCATGATTTAGGAAACATGAGGGGCAGTCTAGGAAGTTACCCAATGATGAAGGCGAAATTTGGAAAGGCTTTTCTTCTGTACCGTTACCATACATGCATTGACTTTAATCGGAAATTAGATACAATATTTTCTATCAAAGAAAACAGAATTAATTACGTCGTTGATTCATCATCCAGCCAACGTTTTCCTCAGTGTATAGTTCCCAGTTGCAGTGCCCATGTCCTTCCATTGTTATCATTTGCACATCAGCTCCCAATGCTTCCATTCGTTCTGACATGTTGACTGCCCAGTCGTAATGTGATATGTCATCGATATCACCGTGACTAATCCATGTTGGTAGATGAGCGAGGTCAGGGGCGAGTTCACGGTAGTCGGTCGGCCAGTGGTGTGGGCAAATTGGGGCAATTGAAGCGAAGGTGTCTGGCAATTCTGCTGCCACAATCATCGTTCCTCGACCACCCATCGAAAGTCCTGTGAGATGTACTCTATCTTCATCGATCAACAGATTCTGTCTTGCATCTTTTACGATGTCCTCAACCTTTGATGGAAGCCAATCCCATTCTTTTTTTTCTGGCATAATTATCACGAAAGGTTGCTCGTCTAACTGAGGTATTAGACGATCCATTTCTTCAGGTGTTGTGCCAGGAACATAACTCAGACCTCCATGTAGGTGAATCACTAGGGGCATTGCCTCATCACCAGTATATTCACTTGGAATCCAGACATGATATCGATATCCACATTTCCACTTTTCATCCATCGAGGTTCGCCCTGTTTCTTCATAACTTCCAAAGTCCATAGTTTCTGGATCGATTGAATCATTGTACGATACGTGCATCAAGTCGTTTACCGTAATCCATTGATTGTAGGGTGTAGAGCCCCATTCTGATATTGGTGCGAGATTATTTCGAGGCATATCGCAGGTTTCTGGGTCTTGATACTCTTCAAAATCTGTTGTAGGCGAGAATTCACTTGAATCTGTCAAGCAACCACTTAGTGGAGCAAATACGATGAGCACTATGAGAACAATATGACATCGCATGTTCAGTCGAAAACTGGCTATCGTATGATTTGTTCGTGTAATTACACGGATTGTATTTCTTCAAACTCAGAGTTTTCTTCGCTACCGTAACGCATTGCTGCAATTTCTTCCACAGTGTCCATCGTTAGAGAAACGACATCATTACCAGAAACATGCCAACGACTACCATCCATCGCAATCAGTTCGTTTCGATCTTCACCGAGATGGATATTGGTGTGAAAGTGTTCGTTCAAAACTTCACGACAAGTCATGTCTGTCCCAGGGTATAGTGTATCGAATTCTGATGAATCTTCAATCGTAGTGACAAGATCTCGAACACCTCTTGGCATAGGAATTCCTGTTCTCTCTTCAGCTTCCAGAACAACCCCATCTTCACTTGGGCTCCAAGGTTCCTGTAGGTTAGATGCTAGGCTGAGTAGAGGTAAAAGCATCAACAGGATGATGGGCAATGAAGAACCAGTCATACCCGAAGATTCCGTATTTTCTTTTATCATACCTTGTTAAAGAGAGGAAACATTACGCCTCTGTAGAAAATACGGTAGTTGAAATAATATTGAAAGAGATTTATTGCCTAAATGTCCAATCAATTTCAACCTGATTCTAAGGTCCTAAATGTCTCTATATGGACAGTACAAGGTTTCTTGGGAATTTCCTTTTTCATGATAGGTATGACGAACATCTTCACATCAAACGAGGATTTGATTGAATTGGGCTTCACTTACATTGCCCACGTACCTACCTTCGTGCCAAAGTTCGCAGGTATCTCTGAGGTGCTTGGCGGCATCGGGCTTATCCTACCAGCTGCGACGCGTATCCAACCCCAGCTTACGGTCTGGGCTGCAACCGGCCTGATGTTAGTGGTGATTATCGCCATAATCATGTATTCTTGGCTTGGACAATGGGCGAACATTCCATCTCCCATAGTGACAGGGGGGTTGTTGGCCTTCGTAATCTGGGGGCGAAACAGTAAGCTCCCAATCCCGTCGCGCTGAACTACTCTTCGTCATCGGATTGGATAATTCGTTCTGACATGAAGTGGATATAGAAACACCAGGTAGCGAATGCGCAGAGTAGATGCCACAGTCCGTGGATTTGCAGTATAGAATCTGGATTACAATAGGCACTTCCTTCTTTGCCATAAGGCCAGACAAGCATCCCAAGAATGAATGAACTTGTGCCGAGGAGAACCCATTTCTGCGAATCGCGTTCAATGCGTGGTGTTTTCAGATCGTTGATTAGAACAGAGATGAGAACAAACATCGCACACAAGAGGTATATTTCCCAAGGATGGCTATACGCGTATGTCCCTAAGGCCAGCGCGATCGGTGGCGCACTCATAATGATTAATCGAAGGTTAGAACTGAAATCAGTCCGTTCAAGGCCGATTCGAATCTCAAGAATAATCCAGAAACCAATCATCACAGCCCATACGAATCCATTGAACCATCCGAACCTTCTGAGACCGTCACCTACTCCTAAGATATCATCACTGTTCTGAAGGAGTTCAAGACCTAATACGAGTATTGAGAGTATGATGTGATTTCGGAACAAAGCATCATCCGACCACCCCAAGAAATCCTTCAATCTGTATAATGGAGGAAAGAAAATGAATACGAGCATTCCACCCCAATCAAGAAAGGACCCAATCTCTGTTTTCGTTCCATGCATTGCGAAACTACCGAGTCCAATTGCCATGACAGATCCAGCATATACTGTCGACATTGACTTGTTTCGTGTGAAACTGTTGACATCTGATATCTTCTGTAGATCTGTACGATGTAGAATTAGAAGTCCAACAACCACGAATGCAAGATTTGTCACAGTGTTTACTGGTTCTAGTATCAAACCGTCAGCAGCTCTCTCACACCAATTTGTGACTTCACCTGGTAGAGCGGAGGCTTCGGGCCATACATCAAGCACAACAAGAAGTGAGTACAAAGAAAGGAAAGCGATGCTGATAATCGATCCTACGAGCAGGCGTGGCCCGGGAAATGTCGCCTCTCTCTCTTCTTCCACGGCCTCCGGAATCTACCCACTATATTGTGTATACCGGCATTCAGTTTACTTCGTGTACGACCATTGGGATTTCTCTCTCATTTGCCATATCGATGATTTTCCGAGTCCACTTACTTGTCGGACTAGGAAAAGCAAGGATATGAGTCGCAGCGTCGAGAAGTTGGTGGGTTAGAGATGTTGGAGCCTCTCCTCTACCTGAGTCTTCAAGCCCTGGACGAGGCGCACTCCACTGCTCAGAGAATACTACGAAAGGGATAGCGTGATTGTTTGCCCATCTTTCTGCGAGATAGTCCACACCACTTGCCCCACCTACGATTACAATATCCGGATATGCTTCCATCTCGACCCAATCTTCGATCGCATCTTCGATAACGGAATAGTCGTAGAAGCGACTTGATCCTACAATTACGAGATTGATTATTCGCCCATCGTCATTCAGATCTTTTCCACCCAATCGCTGCAGTGTGCCCGCGCCGTCATTCTCCGCCATGCCATGGCATCACGTTAGTTGTGAATAAAACCTCGGACTCACGACGATCGTCGCATGAAGTCTGAATAGTTGCCAGGATGTACTTTGAGTGAACCATCTCCAGGTAGGTGCCAAATTGTGTTGCAGACTTGGTCCAAGAAGTAACGATCGTGGCTTACGATAACTAGAGTCCCATCGTAGTCTTCTAGCGCCTCTTCTAGTGCTTCCTTTGCTTGAATATCAAGATGATTTGTCGGCTCATCAAGGAGCAGCACATTGTTTTCCTCTAGAAGAAGTTTGAGCATTGCAATGCGTGCACGTTCGCCGCCGCTGAGGTCAGCGAGTTTTGTTCCTACTTGTTCTGATGTGAATTGGAAGCGACCAAGAAGGGCCCTAATGTCTCCATATTCCATCTTCGGTTTCAGCTTCTGAATCTGTTCGACTGGTGTTGCATCAAATTCGAGTGTGCGATGATCTTGGTGGAAGTAACCAATCTGAACACCAGGTGGCACGTCGAGTTTTCCAGAGTCAAGCGGAATTTCACCGATAATCACTCGCAATAGAGTTGTTTTTCCTGCACCGTTTCCACCCACTATTCCGATGCGCTGCCCCTTCGATATCCCTACGCGGACATCATTCAGAATGGGGCGTTCAAGCCCATCGAAGGTAAGGCATGCTTCGTCAAGATCAGCAATTTCCATACTCGCTTTTTCAGTCGCCTTGAGTTGGAAGTTCAAGTTCTTCCGTTGTTTCGGCTTAATCGATTTGAGCCAGCGAAGTTCACCTTGAGCACGGCTTAGCATGAACCGCTTTTGCGAGATTGACTTGTCGTACTTGTTTGCGCGTTTCATCGATTGGAGCGCACCAGTGAGTCGCTTGATTTCCTTCTGCGCCTTCTCGATTCGATCGTCAAGGGTTTGCATGAACAGTTCCTTCTGCTTTTGGAAAGCAGTGTAATTTCCACCGAATCCCTTGATTTTAGCATCTGCCACTTCGACGATGTTGTTTGCGACACGGTCGAGGAAGTAACGATCGTGACTGACGATTAGCAATGCTCCTTGGAATTCTAGAAGGAAGTCTTCGAGCCATTCCAATGTCTCGATGTCGAGGTGATTCGTAGGTTCGTCAAGGAAGAGGAGATCGATGTCATCGAGTCCGACGAGTTGGCGAGCTAGAGCGACCTTTGCACGCTCGCCACCCGAGAGATTGGATAATGGCATACTGAGCGGGTGGTGTCCAAGGCCTAACTTCTCCATAATATTCTGCGCATGACCAGCAGCATCCATGCCACCGGATTTTGCCATCATTGATTGGAGTTCAGAGTAACGATCCATGACTGGTTGCCAATCGGAGTCATAGAACGAAGGGTCTGCCATTTGTGCCTCTATTTCTGCAATTTCATTCTCAAGATCCTCAAATTGTCGACCACGTCGCCCTAGTTCCTCTTCGATTGTTGCACTCTCGTCAAGGTCACGAATCTGTGTAAGATAGGCAATTCTCAGTCCCGGACTGAACTTGATATCTCCCATATCCACTTCTTGATCGGAGATGAGATTCAGAAGCGTAGTTTTCCCAGAACCATTGTGTCCAACGATACCGATGCGATCACCCTCGTCGATACGGAGGGAGATTCCTTCGAAGACAACCTTTGCCCCAAACGCCTTGTGGATGTCATCCACAAGAATGAGTTCACGCGTCATTTCGTCTCCTCCAGTCCACGAGGCGTGGTCTACCCCTCATGACCCTTCGGGCCATCATCAAACAGATAGTGATTGACTGTAGGCCTACTCAATATCTTCTGCAATCGAATTGTCAATTGAGGAAAGACCGGTGATTTCCGAACTTAATTTTTCTTTTAGTGCAGTAACTTCATCTCTCTTGGAAACAGCATTTTTCAAGTGATTGCTGAGCTTTTTGTATTCTTCCTCAAACTCATCAAAACTCTTCTTAATTCGTAGATGAGCATCTAAAATCTCGTTGTGCATACTCGACATATTTTGGGCCATACGAACAATTTCGAGCATGTGCATATTTGCCATGAGATTGACAGGTGAACAAATCACTACACCCTTTGATGCAGCCCAGCGAACTGTTGCAGATTCATATTCAATCAGATATTCGTATACTCCCATTGATGGGATGTACATGTACGCAACTTCATGCGTTCCTTTTCCAGGTTGAACATAGTCGCTCTCGATCTTTTCAACGTGTTTCCTCACATCATTGACGAACGTTGTTTGAAGTTTCTTCAGAGTTTCAATTTGAGATTCAGGAGTGTCCTGTATCTTGTTATATGTATCATAGACGAACTTTGAATCTACAATCAGAATTTTTCCATCAGGAGTCCTGACATGCGCATCAGGCTTAAGATTCCCCAATTCCTTTACTTCTGAACGAATCTGTACATTTGGAAATGTCTCTTTCAGTTCTTCTTCGAGATGCCACTCTCCCCATGCAGCTCTTTTGCTCTTCGTTTGGACCATCTGATTGAATTTAGCCGTAGCTTCTGTCATCTGAGTGGATAGGATCGTAAATGCTCCAATCTTTGAGGATATTTGCTTGTCTTCTAGGCTTGCACTGAGCGCGGTCTTCAAATCCTCCGTACTCGGTATATTCAACGCTTGTGCAATCTCCGGAGTTGTTGGAAATGTGAGTGCCTGTCCAATCTCCAGTGCAGAGGGGGGGTCTTTCTTTTCCTTAAGCAACCACAGATTAGCAAACATTAGGAGAATAATCGCAAGGATTCCTATGAGAATCAAAACTGACTCGTTTTCCATAATAGAGGAAAAGGCGCGGGGGTATATGAACAAATTAAAGAAATTGCTTCTGACTAGAAATCAAGGTGGTCTTTCGCGAACTGATCTTGGAATTCTCGGATTAGGAGGTCTTCGTTAATCTTCTCCTGATCACTAGTTGCCGAGTTTCCTTCGTAAGGCGTGGATTTGGCTGGTATTCTGTACACTGCAGGCCCTTCCCAGTCTTCGCCGACATCGTTCCATACCGCACCGAATTTGCCCAGATGTTGTACTCGATTTTCGCCAGCGTCCCAGTTATTCGGCTCGCCAGGACCCCAGTTCGTGTATGACCAAGGTCGGCCATCCGACCAGTACCAGTCTTCAGCACCTGGGCCCACTTCGCCAGGATCACCGGGTTTACGGTCTGCGACTGCGAGAGGTTTTCCACGGTATCGAGCCCCTTTCCTGATACCACCGAGCCATACCGGTGCCCCGCCGGAAATTCGAGTGATATCTTCGTTCTCCTCCGCGCTGGTGACTGAAGCGATGTGTCCTCCCATTGCCCGAGCACGTTCGTTGTGCCAATGCCATCCCTTGTGTTCAGGAGCAAACACGTATTTCTGGTCAGAATTCAAGATGGGTTCACTCAAGATAGGTTCACTTGTTTTGTGATACTGTTCAATCTGGATGTCTTGAGCATCCGCCTCTTGGCGCATGGTCCAATCCCACCATTCTGGACCGTCCTTTTGTGCACTCAAGTACTTCCCATGACAGGACTTCAAACAGACCACATCATTGCTGCGGTATTCGACTGTGAATTCCTCCCATCCGTCAGGTGGTGCCTCTCTACTATTGATTTTCACGCTGCCGTCGGGCTGTGCTGACACATACATGTCGAATGCACTCCTGAGTGCGATCTTGCCGTTTTGCCGTTGTTCCACACGGAAATATTCCCCCACATGAGCAACGTCGTCGTCCCACTCCGCCCTTCCTTCAGGCGTTGCATTCAGATACTTCCCGTGTACGCTTTTGAGTGCTATTTCTCCTTGAAGCATGCCGCTGGATGAGGGCGTGGATTCGGCAGGTATTGAAACGGATTCCATTTTTATTGTTCC
>DAFJ01000077.1 GCA_002497905.1 Euryarchaeota archaeon UBA251 | reverse complement strand
CTTCCAGGCTGATCTAAGCGCCCTATGGCCTCGCTCACCCCTATCGATGGTTTGAGGATAACGGAACCTAAGAGAGCCGTAATTGCTTCAGTTTACTCACTCTCGTCAGTCAATTCTAGTCGTACAATTGGCATAGGTCTCATCATGAGCATCAAGACCGCGCCTGCGGCTATCGCAGCACTCATACTGATGACTACTAGCATCTGCTGGTCGGATCCAGTGGACTCACCAACGTTTTCATCTTGTTCTTCATCTACCTCCAGAGAATAGTTTGGATCAGGTCCAACATTAGTTGGATGGTCGTCTAGGTTTACCACGAATCGGCCTGAGGTCAAGTTTCCATCAGACCGTTCATCGATGTAGTCGAAAGTACCGGAGATTATACCGGTGGATGCGTTGAGTGCTACCTTCCAGATTACTTCACAGGTTGAATCAAGTTTAGTTCCATTATCATCCAGAGCACAGGATGAACTAAGATTCCCCGATGAGATATCTTTTGTTCCGTTGTATAGTCCGTCTCCGTCCATGTCAATTGTCAGATGATGAGTGATGTTCTCTGAATTATCCACATTGCGGAACCAGATACTATCGTTGGTAAATAGGACCTGCCCAGTAATATTTGCTGGGACTGCACCGTTTTCTCCCACGATTACGGTGAATGTTGTAGGGTCATGTGCGGTTGTTGTAGGGGCAGTTAGGCACATGCAGAGAAGAAGTCCTACGGTCATGAGTCCTCTTCGCATGGGCGTCTGATTGGGCCGATGGCTTCAACACCTTCGGACCGGTGCGCATGACATTCGCTGAACTGGGGTGCTCTGATGGAAGGACGGATGATTGCAGGGTACATCATCGTTGCACTTCTGGGCACAGTCAGCCTCGGTGCCGCAGTTATGGCCATTACTGCTGATGGTACTGATTCTGATGATGATTCCTCAGGAGTCACTCTTTTCGATCCCTTGATCCAGGATGTCGAGGGACATGATCACCGCAACGGATCCCAGCATAACCTCTCTACTCCCAATGTGGAGGCACTGTCATTCAACCCATTGACCGAACCAGGAAACGCTGAGGTACAGGTTGCCGATTCACCTGACGGTCGTCGCTACGCCTACATCGCTGGATGGAAGGAAATGCACATCGTCGATGTAACTGATCCTCGCAATACAACGGTAACCGGCGTCTATCTAGACCCCAATACACAGGTGCTCGATGTCAAGTATCTCGAATACAATGGTCGCGAATATATCATTGTCCAAAATCAATTGGTAGATAGTGGGAATGCGGATCCTAATGTTGGTGAATGGGGTGACCCCGTGCAAGTGACTGTTACTCTAGTCGATGTTACAGATAAGGAAAACCCGACATATGTTGATTCATGGTATGATGCAGATCATCCTAGTGGCCCCCACAATCTCTACACTCACATGATTGATGGCGAGTGGTATATCTTCGTCGCGAATCCGGATTATGATGACTGCGATGTCGGACAAGGAGATGCCTGTGGTGGCATCACCATCGCTCATCTAAACTTCGCAGGTTATGGTGATCTTCCTCGCATTGTCAAGGTCGGTGAGGCAGAAGTATCCTGGGAGACCACCCGTGGAGGTTGGATCTACATCCATGATATGACGGTCCAAACTTGGCCGGGTGATGACTCCGAGGATCCTCGTTACGGGCGGACCTATGTCTATGGCGCATACTGGGAGGCGGGGCTTCGGATATTCGATGTGAGCGATGTCCCACATCCAAACAAGGATATGGCGGAGTATCTGTTCATCGGCGGAGCATGTCGCCTCTCATGGGGCACTCAAGCTGGATGTAACTGGCGGGCTCCAGAAGTCGGCCAGTGGATGGATTTCGCTGATCACGATGGGGACGGCCAACCCGACAGTGGAACTACAGGTAACGAGAATGGTGGAAGATCATCTTACATCCACTATGCTGAACCCTTCGATGAAATGGTTGATGCAAGTCATCTTGGTTATCCAGCAGGAAAGATGCACCTGACCTTCCTCGCAACAGAAGTTCTCTCAACGAGTATTGGAACCGGTATGGCATACCTTCTCGATACTACAGAGTATACTAACGACAATGGTAATCTTCGATTTATTCCGAAATTGGTCCACGATTGGGAGATTCCATATGCAGATGATCATTTCATCCCAACTGGCGAGGAATGGCTCCTCTTCTCACCACACAATGCAGATTTACACATCTTCCAGACAGGGACGCCTAATCGTCCCGATCAAAGTCATGGAGGCGCATGGGATGCCCGTATCTACCTGAGCCATTATCATGCTGGCCTATGGGTCGTCGATGTAGAATCTCTCTTGGTTGCAGGTCTTGATGGAACGATGAATCGGACTCAAGTATATTCTGACTCCACAGTCGCCTTCCACCTTCCCAATGCAGGTGAGGGCGTGATTCTCGACAGCGACTACTACGACTTCGGTTGGGTCCCCTTCCTCTGGGCTGCTGAGTATCATGAGGGCTACACATACCTATCTTGCATCACTTCTGGACTCTACATAGTTCAACTTGACATCGATAAGCCGTATGGTCCTCCAGCGTGAGATTCCTCCAATCGAGCTTAACTATTAGACGAACGATTCAACAAGTGCCGATTATTCGGGCACATTATGGCGAGAGCTGACACTGCGTTACTTCTCTGTATTTTGATGGCCTTGGCTCCTCTTGCAGGATGTTTTGGAGGAGATGATGTTGAGGATGTTGAGGAGTATGTTTGGATTGACCCCGTGACTGAGATTGAAGATGCGAATCATTCCCACGGTGACTTGCTTGCACATCGCCTCCAGACACCAAATGTTCGGCTAATAGATTACCACAATCTCAATTGTGACGGTAACGAGAAACCACCCGCTGAACTTGACAATACAGCAGGGCGCCCCTGTGATCCAGCGTTCAAGAACGCCGCCCCAACACCTGGCGATTCTTCAGAGATTGCAATTGAGGGAAATTTCCTAGAAGACTGTGTGAAGTATCCTGATGGTACAGGTGGCTGCTACGCCTATGTGTCCTCTTACAACCAGTTTGAGATTCTTGATATTTCAAAGCCGAACAACATCACTTTACTCTCGACTTACTACGCAGAAGTCGCACGAATCATTGACATTAAGGTCACACCGGATAACAACTGGGTCCTAGTTAATCATGAACTTACGAACAGTGAGTTAGATCCTATCCCAAACGATGACGATGCGAACTCAGGCGCTAATCGTCTAGATGTGATCTATGTTGGAGATAAGAATGAACCAATCAAGGTCGCGGAATGGAATAACCCTCCAGCAGGATTCCACAATCAGGATGTACATGTCTATTGCGACTGGGATGGAGCTACACATCCTGACGAAGAATGCAGTTTGTTCCTGTTCGGTGCAGATCCTTACCCTGAGATGACGGAAGGAGATTCAGGGACATTCTACAAGGGGACACAAATTTTCTATGTCCCAATGGGCTTCGAATCATGGTTGCCTACTCAAACAGATGAGCAACAGAATAGTAGCCGTGAAATTCTTCGTTGGGGAGGTTATTCTCCTGAGCCAGAGACTACCTGCGGCGGGTCAATTTTCAATCATGACAATGTGTACCATGAGCACCCAATTACCGGCCAGAAACTTCTCTACATCTCTTATTGGGGCGCTGGACTTCGGATTGTCGATGTGACTAATCCACCGGTAGTCCCTGATCCAGAGGGGGTTTCATGGCCACAGGATTACGAAGTTGGCCGCTGGCTTGGTTGCCCAACTGCTGATGACGGCTGGTATGGTCCAGACGGAGGTGGCCATGCTGGCATGAGTGCGAATGAGTGGCTTGACCAGAACCTTGGCAACGACAACATCCACTATGCAGTACCTTACGATCACCTAATCTGCAAGGATGTCTCACAGTATGTCGATCAGTCACTTTGGCCAGTAGAATGCGGCACGGGTCCAGAAGATGCTGTTTATGGTGTCAACTGGCGGCACTACACTATCATCGCACCAGAGTATGGTTCGAATACCAATCATACAGGGATTGTATGGACTATCGACACAACAGATCCTGCTATGCCTTTCCTTGTTAGTAAGTGGAAACTCCCCGGTCAGAGTATTCTTCCTGATGGCACTGTTCATGATAATCACTACATCCCTGGAGGCTATATTTTCAGCCCCCATAATGGAGATACTGGGACCAATGGTCATGTCTACTGGACGCACTATCATGCGGGTAATTGGTTGACCGACCATAGTGGTATCTGGGACACAATCGTTTGGAAGGATGGTACGCCAGCACCTGAACTTGGATGGCAGGGAATTGAGACACTTGGAGAAACTGAAACACTTGGTTACTACCTTCCTGCAGGCCCAGAGTGGGTCGCAGACCCTACCAACGAGCTTGGCTACGATATGGCTGATTGTTGGGCATCATGTATGATTCCCTTCGACTGGGGGTTGCAATATGATCCTCGAGGCTTCGTCTTCATTTCTGAGATGGTGAGCGGCGTCTATGTCGTGCAGTTTGACGAAGACAAAGACCCTCGATTCGATTACCCCCCACTATGGACGCCCATTGAGGAGTGAATATCCAATGCGCCTCGCGCTAGTTCTCATCTTCCTCGTCGTAGCGACGCCGATGGCTGTATCTGCTCATGGAGCAGACAAGATGAGTGTGATTGTTCGTGGCACGAGGATGGATCCTGACACAGTTCAAATGGTTCAGAATGACACTGTAGAGTTCAACAGTGTGAATCAATCAAATCGAACAGTTAGGATGGATTTCAACAACGACGGCGATTATAGCGATGAGCACGATTTCACCTGTAACCTTCCAAGTGGAGCTATTTGTGCGCTTGAAATGAATATCACAAACTACACCGGAGCCCTGTATGTTTTTGAGATTCTTGAGGAGGATGGTAATCTCGCTTTCACCCTTAATCTGACACTGATTAATGACACGCACGATCCTAACACGAACATGACTCCTCCTGGCGGCTATTCCTTTGGAGATAGTGCCGATGATGATGAGGATGGTATTCCAGACAATGTGGATATGTGTATCAATACTGAACCTGGCGTAGAGGTGTTGCCCATTGGCGATACATTCCAAGGATGCGATGCAGACTCCGATGATAATCCATTACAGATATATCTGGCAATTATTTTCGTTGGTTTAATTGGAGCATGGCTATTCGTCAGGCTACAGAAGAGGAGTTCATAATGATTCAGAGGCAACTCGCCATTCTCATGGCTGTAACCATGATGTTCAGTGGTTGTATCGGATGGAACGAGCCAATATCTCCGTTCTATGGGGCCGAAGTCGAAGAGGGAGAAGTACCTCCTTTCGCTCTTGATTCTCATGATGGGACTGTTTTCAATAGCAGCGATTTGCAAGGTAAAGTCGTCATTGTCGGATTTATCTACACGCGTTGCCCAGACATTTGTCCAATTACAAGTCAGAACATCGCCTATGTGCATAGTTTGGTTTCTGCCGAGCATGACGATGTAGCAGTCGTTTCGATTACAGTTGATCCATGGGCCGATGATCCAGCGACACTCTCCCAGTATGTTGTGGATCAGAATCTCTCCTGGCCTCACCTCACCGGTCCCGTGGAGGAAATGGAGCCGGTGTGGAAGGCTTTCGGGGTAGGTCTGACAACTTACGATGATGATTCAGATGCGGATGGTGTAGTAGATGGATTCGATATCTGTCCCGATACTCCGGCTAACGAAGTAACCGATCATCATGGCTGCGGCATGGATACTCAGGAGGGTGAGGCGGAGAATGCGACTGCAGGGTCGGGTACTTCTGGGCGACATGCCCTTCCTGGTTACTGGGTTGATCACATGACTGGTACTGTTATCCTAGATCGCGACATGCAGCAGCGTGTATTCTGGGGCGATATGGATTGGAACCCTGATTTTGTCATCAAGGACGTTGAAACACTGCTCGCAGAATGAACCCAAGGGTTCGTAGATTTGATATTTGATGGGCAGTCTTTCTGCGGTATGAATCGTCTTTTGGCAGTGTTTGTTGTTCTATCTCTAGGTGTCGCAGGATGCACGAGTGAAGGAGATGTGGTTGACCTTGATTTCAACGGGACAGAATATCGTGAACCTGTCAGTGTTGCAGATTTCACTCTAACAGACCAAAACGGGAATGACGTCTCCTTATCCGATTTCGAGGGTAAGGTGGTTGTAGTGATGTTTACGTATACTCACTGCCCAGATGTTTGTCTCGCAGTTGAAAACAACATGGCGTACATCGATTCCAAGTTGGATGACAATGGAATTGAGAATAATGTCGTAATCCTCTCGATTTCGATTGATCCAGCTCGAGATACAGTCGAAAGGTTGTCAGAATATACTACTCAAATGGGCTTTGATTGGCCACACCTCACCTCGTCAGATCACATGGAACTACAGGCCGTCTGGGCTGACTGGAATGTCGTTGTGGACAACGATCACATCAACAGTGACCATTCTAGCCACGGTGATCACTCTGATCATGATGACCACTCTGGTCACGACGATCATTCCGGTCACGGAGACATGGTCCACAAGTTGGGCGTTGTGTTCCCTGATAACACCACAACGATGTATGATGTGAATTACTCATCAGATATGGGTTCAGTTCATGCTCTGAACCACTCAATGAATGCTTTCATGCAGCACGATGTAATGCATTCTATGGCAAATGACAGCGTGACTTCAATCGCGATGAATGACGCTGCATATGATCTCTACATGTGGCACGAAATGGATTCTGGTTCGCACTGGATGATGGCTAGCAAGAATGCTACAGAGTTGGACCTCATGCAAGATTCGAATCATTTCGCTTGGGTCGCACCCGGTGCGAATGCATCCTTGCTGATGGACCCGACGATGGATTCGGATTCTGATCACAGCGATCATTCTG
>DAFJ01000023.1 GCA_002497905.1 Euryarchaeota archaeon UBA251 | reverse complement strand
CCAATGTTCGACCTCTAGCCATCAGGAATCACCTCCTGATGGACCTTGAATTCTAATTGAGCGGCCTTGACTCCGATAGAGAGCAATGAGTTTGTCAATCAGTCGATCATGTTCTTCCTGTGTCAAGCCAAGCTTTCTTCGCTCATCCCAAAGAAGCATTTGCTCCGTCCGAGTAAGAAGGCCGTCCTTCAAATAAATTTCAAGCGTTCTACGATAGGTGTCCCGATCACTGATAGCGTAAACGAGTCCTTCCACATCAATCATGTCTGCCCTATTCTGGATTTGGTTCCCCAGTTGATTCGCTTCCTCGTAGGAAATATTTCTCGCATCAACCTCATTTTGGATTTCATTCGCGATAACTTGCAAATCCGGGATTTCCCGCGATTTCTGAATGCGGCGTAGGAAACGACGTGCTCTCCTACTCACTCGCACAGTCATGGCATGGCCTCCGCTAGTGGTTCAACGATTCCGAAAGGATATGAATGAACCGCACAAGAATGGTTTACTTCCAGACCATAACCACCCGAAACGAAGACATACCTCGCCGCGCTACATATACTCCGATGGACCCCATTAGTGCCACTGTCTTGGCAACATTAGGCATCGGGTCCGCTCAAGGCGTCTACAGAATCCTCAGAGGAGACGCACGCCGAGCGATGCTACCATCCATGGCCTCCATTCCGGCTCCAGACATTGACAAATCTCTTCGAAGAACGCGCGGAGGTCTCAATCGTAGCGTCACACTCAGCGCTGCCCCCGTACAGGAACCCCCTGAACCGGCGCCTATCGAGGAACCTGAACCTGTCGAGGAACCTGAACCTGTCGAAGAACCGGAGCCTGCTGAGGAACCTGAACCAGAACCACTGGACCTTCCATCAGCCCCCGATTTGGGTGATGAAGAAGATGTGATTGGAGAGGAAGTTGAAGAAGTCCAGGAAGATCTCTTCGCAGAACGGCTAGGACGCGAGGGTGCGAAAACGGGTGAAGTCCAGATAAGCTTGATTTGGTTCAATAAGAACGACCTCGACCTTTCGGTTGTCTGCCCATCCGGGGAACGTATTTCCTTCGACAACAAGATTTCGAACTGCGGTGGCCGCCTTGACATTGACATGAATGAAAGTGGCAAGTCAGATGAGCCGGTTGAGAATGTATTCTGGGAGAAGGATGCTCCGAAGGGCCGTTACCGCGTATTCGTTGAACACTTCGAGAAGCATGACTCTACCGACGTCACTGAATTCAGCATTCTTGTTACGGTCGATGGTGAACCACGCGAATTCAAGGGCCAGATCAGTAACAAGGACCCACCGCAAGAAGTATGCTTCTTCGATGTCGAATGATTTCGAATCAAAAAACGATTCTATGAATCGTTATACATACATTATTTATTCAATTTCATAAAAAGATGATTTTAAAATTCAATAAACATATTTACGTAATTCGTTATTGACATAATTTACCCAATATAACCAATATCAATCAATATAGTAGAATGAGTTAATAATGAATTACTAGAGCGCGTAAAGTGGTTGAATTCAAACTCGAAGTGAGCGAATCCGTCGCAATACGATGGATGCAAGAAGCAATTGCATCAGGTACAAGCGTGGAAGATTGGCTCATTCAATGCGCTAATCGATTGGATTCGAGAACCAGAACTCCAGACAGCGAAAATCCATACCCTACAACATCTGCATCCGAGGATACAGCCACCCCAGGACTGAGAGGTTTGGCAGATAGAGCCTGGAATCGCCGAGCGAGAGCAGCAGACGCTTTGCTAGAATCAAAATTCGGCGACCGAGAAACTCTCCAACTAACATCAATTCGAACCGATGCGCCCACTGGACCTAACATTGGACGGCTGGATGATGAACTCCTACCTCCAGGACTCCTACGACTACTCCCATTGAAGCACACTTTGAGATTAATCTGGACTATGACAGGGGCAACCAAAGATTCAGTTCCCGATGGAGAGTTGCGAGAAAAGGTATCGAGTATGCTCGAGCTCAATGGAACACGCCTTTCAAATGAAGATGATCGCGATGGAAGAGGGCGTGGTGAGCGGCTATCTACTGGATTTAGCCACCTCGATGATGCTGCAAGGAACCGGACAGTGTCGTGGATCATAGGTAGTGGACAAGGGTCCTCGAAAAGGTCTGCAATGGAGATTGTGGGCTGGACCACGAAGGATGCAGCAGGACATCGACTAACATCACATGGCCTTGATTTAGCACGACTTCCGAACCCGGTCATTGATCATGAAGAGGGGCATCGAGGGGCATTCAGTAATCTTGAGAGGGGACTCATTCTCACTTCAATCTGCCATCGTCTCCCATTAGAATGGAAAATCATGAGGACGATTATTGATGGAATGCGCAATGGTGCAGTAGGGAATGATCGTTTGGATTCCCGTATGATGAGGCGATTCGGGGAATCAACGGGATATGGTTGGTCGAATTCTACGCTTCAGATTCGAAGAGTAGCAGCCGTCACTAGGATGTGTGAACTTGGACTAGTAGTTCGACAACGTGACGGAAGAAAATCTGTGACTCGCCTAGTAGAGAATGTAGATGATATTCTTCAACTCTCTGAATCTGATGATTGAATGATGTAAACCAAGCATTGATGCTATCGACACCCTCCCTCGGACCATGTTCTCTGAAGGGGATGCTGTACCAGACTTCACCGCAATACTACAGGATGGGAGCCCTTTTCATCTCCAGGAAGCCCTTGAAGAGTCGGGAATAATCCTCTACTTCTATCCAAAGGACAACACTCCCGGATGCACTACACAAGCCTGTGACTTCCGAGACGCAAAAGATACGTTCGATGGAGCAGGTTGGAGGGTTATCGGAGTATCACGTGACTCAGAAGCGAGCCATCAAAGATTCATCAATGCCCAAGGCCTGAATTTTGATTTGATTGTAGACGATGATAACTCATTGCACGAGCTCTACGGAGCCTGGGGTGAAAAGACAAATTACGGTAAGACGTACATGGGTGCAATTCGCTCTACATTTGTCATCTCTCAAGATGGGACATTACAATGGATAGGACGAAATGTGCGCGCAAAGGGCCACGTTTCTCGCGTCCTGAAAGAACTCGATTTGGAGTGAGGAAAGACGATGGATGGAGACGCTAAGGAGCACGTCCTCCGCTTCCTCCAACGTTGCGTCACCTATGCAGATGAATCAATCCAGCGGAAGAAAGATCGAGGGGAAAATGAAGACATTATCGCCCAATGGGAGACATATCGTGAATTCACTGCATATGCTGCATCTGAAGTCCAGCGGGGTGACCTGAACGATTGGTTCGGAGCGACAGAGAACACATCAAACTTGGACCTCTCAGAAGATGTACATCGATTAGACCCCGCTTCATTCGACCATCGTGAACGATCTGCTTGGCTTGGAGCAGTGGTCACACCTCGACCACTCCACCTAGTATCCACAATTTCGAAGGATGGCATTAGGAACATCGCCCCAATGTCGTCAATATCCGTCGTTTCAAACTCACCACCTCTCATCGGTATGAGTCTATCCAAGGACAGAAAGGGTCGTAGCAGGGATACTCTACTGAATCTCATCGAGACAGAAAGAGCGACACTTTCTGTTCTACCACCTCATATGGACATTGTCCGCTGGATTGAAGCGAGTGCTCGACCTCTTCCCAGTAACCAATCAGAATGGATGGAGCATGCTGCGATTACTAGCGAAGGGTGGCCAGATGCTCCAGCAGCCTCCTTGGTTGCCCTCCAAACAACCCTCGTTGCTCGCCACCCCCTCCCCGAAGATGCAATCGCAGAATGGGTTGTTCTCAGAGTAGACGGGATTCTAAGTCCGACACTCAATCGGGAACTAATCGAAAAGGAGAGCGTTCTAACAATGCTTACAGATAACGAAGTAAGTGATGCTCGTGCCCCAGATACTTGGCGCCATAAGATGGAGAAATCCGATTAAATTGGCTCGGATTCTAGCCCGAGAACATGACGATCCACATCGACAGCAACTCCATTCCCTGGAATCAGAATTAGGTCTTCATCTGCATCAAGGACAAAGGCATTGAGCCCTTGATCCTGAGCAATCTCAAGCAGGCGACGTCTACAAGCGCCCTTCTGCGCCTCCATATGAGCAAGCATACGCAAATCAACAATGACTACGTCCCCTTGTAGAAGATGTTCGGAAATCTTCCGATGAGGGACAGAATGGCGATCATCAGGAACGATATATCTGAGAAAGCGGGAGATATCTACAGCATCCTCGCGTCGCGCCCATTCTACCTCACCTAGATCTTCAAACCCTGGAGAATTCGAATCTGGGACGGTCGTAGGTCCGACAGGAGGAGGGGTTCGAACCGCCTGCGCTTCCGCTTCCATTCGACCAGATGGTGGTTGAGGAAGGCCCAGAAGTCGGAATATGTTCACCATAGAATCACAAATCGAAATCTAGAATATCAGTTCCTTGAGATGGAGATGAAACCGATGGAGACGGCTCTGGAGCCGGCTCCAGAGCCGGCATCTGAACTTCAGTTGAAGAAGGAGCGAACGGGTCGATATTGAGAACTGCCTCCGAGGCAACTGGAGAGCTCACAGATGGAGCCGGAGCATAGGGGTTAGACGTCTGTATTGGTGCACTCTGAACCACCGCCTGACGATCAAGCCATTCCTGGCCAAAATGCTCCCATTGCTCCATTGTCCAACCTTGAGGAAGGCCTTGAGCAGGGATTGGGGGCCCACTTGGCACCCCGGGCTCTGCAAAGGCATGTACAGGAGGGGGAGCCTGAGGGGACGGGGCTGCACCAATTCCGTAACTATCCACCTGACCATAATTGAATCCAATATCATTTCCACGTGACCCCCGGCGCATGAAACCGATTCCGATGAGGATTAGTAGAAGGAAGAGAACTGCACCCAGTGCAATAACGACCGTTCCAGATCCTGAATTGAATCCAATATCAAGCACCCCTAGGAGCCTAGTATCCTCAACCGTAATCTGAATATCAACCACATCCTCTTCTTCTCCATCAAAGGCAGTCAATCGAACTATGTATGTTCCAGGCTCATCGAATACGTGAGTGACATTGAACCCCTCATCTTGGATATCGTTAGCAGGGTAACCATCATCATCAAAATCGACTGCAGTGTTGAAGTCCCAACGATACTTGAGCCTGAAAAGGTCCAGGGATGAATCGGTAGTTCCTTCTGCACTAAACTCGATTGGGTCTCCCACAGCGTAGGGGCCAAGTGTAGTGACATTACCCATTGCACGAGGCTTGACATTACGAACAGTGATGTTAACCATCTCAAACACGCGTTCACCATCATCATCGGTTACATGAAAGACGACCATGGATGGGGCTGTAGCTGAATCTGGCCAAGACCACGCAAGGTCCGCACCCTCAACATCACAATCATCTTCTGCAGAACCCTGTGAATCAGAATTCATGGAAGGATCGACATCCCAACATGCATGTAATGTCTCAATATCTGAGGCAGTATCATGATATTCCCCTGTAATACTCAGTACTTGATCCTCAGCGACTGGTAACAAGGACCCAAACGGCTGAATCTCAGGCGGCACATTCTGAACCATCAACCAGCCATTAGCCCTTCGAGTTCGGAGGCCATCATCATCGATAGCTTCCATTGCAACGACATGCATACCATGTGTTTCGTAAGCATGGGTAAAGTCGGAGGAGGATCCATCATTCTCTTGCAAGACGGACCAAGTAGCATTTTCCTCGACATCTGGCCACCACTCATACGACAGAGTATCCAAATCATTGATTGAATCTTCAGCCATTCCAGTGAAGGTAATCGGGTCATCTTCGTTTACATGCCAAACCATCTGTGAATCCATCGAAATTTCGGTACCATTGGCATCCTTGGCCATAATAGTCGAATTCCAAGGTGCGATATTGGTTACTTCCACCGAATGCTCGGCCATAGTGATGGCTCCATCGTCATCTGTTGCAGTTGCTTGAATTGTGTATGTCCCTTCAACCATAGGAGTCACAGTGCACACCTGAGTGACTTTTCCTTCTTCACAGTCATCCGCCCATAAGAAATCCACAGGTGCTTGTGGATTCATTGTATCAATATCGCTATGCTGGAACGCATCAAAAGTAACCCTACCCATTACTTCTACCGTATCAGTATTCGATGAAAGAACCAATTCAGGTGCACGATTGAGAACCTCTACTGTCATGTTAGTCATCGTTGTATCTCCCTCATCATCAACAATACTCAATCCAATTTCGTATTCGCCATCATCATCCCATGACCATTCAACAACACAATCCTCTGTTGTATCAGTATAGATTACTCGCTCAATGAAACCATCCGTAGGATCGCCATCATTATCGTCGACTGCAAGAGGATCTTCAATCATAAAATAACAATAGATGTCAGTAAAACCATCTGGGTCATCGGAAGAGGACGCATCAAGTACAACAGTTGTAAATGTGTAGAAACTATTCATCTGAGTCAAATCTGCAACAGGAAGTCGCCCAACGAAAATATTGAACACATCTGCATTATTGGTTCTGTTTGCATCAGCTGTAACCAAAGAATCTGGGTCCACCTCAAATTGAAGAATAGAATCGCCAATCGCTTGATCAGAAGGAACTGTCCATTGAACATCTACTCTGACCTCGCCTAACGCAGGTAAACTAGGGATGTTTGCTCTGGTTGTACTTCCATCAGGAGAAGTAATTTCGATTTCTGTAGAGGGAGCAGAAAGAATTCCTTGATTACGTACAGGAATTGAAAATTCTAACACATCATTAGGAATTGTAGTAAATCCTGTAACTGAATTTAATTGTTCAGTCACATCTCCTCGTATTCTAGTAACAGAAACACCAGATGCTAAAGCTACAAGATCTACTTCTACTAAATTTTCATCTAAGATCATGGTTGTGACTCCGACAGATTTGGTAGAAGAATCCCAACCTATCACTCCATGACTGGCATAGTCATATGTTGTAGGAGAAGGATCTGGCCAAGCACCTGTATCAAATTCAACATATGCACTACCGTTAGTAGCAGTTGTAAGAGCGCGGTAATCTCCTGTAGATTCATACCGGAATTGGACTGCCTGATTTCCCAAAGGAGACCCAGTGGAAGGGTCGGTTAAATTCACCCATGCGCCCATATCTGTATTTAGAGGCCATGCAGGGAATACGGTTTCAACTGAAATAACTGGATCCCGTGAGGCAGGAGTATAGGTCAATAATTTGAAATCAATTTGAAGACCCAATTCGATTTCTTGATGCCACCAAGCTTCTCCTTTAGCAGAAGGACAATACCAACGGAATCCAGTAATATCTCCAGAGGTAGAATTGAATGATGTTGCATTAAGAGACGTTGCACATCCACTATAACCTACTCCTGGGTTTCCAACGGATGTAATTCCATGAGATTCCCTACTTTGCTCTGCAGAATCATCTGGTAATTCGAAGAGATTTTGGTATACTGAACCAGACCAAGTGGTACTAGTCGTCAGAGTTGTATTCCAATATTCTCCAACAGCCATAGGAAAGTCATAATGTTCCTTGGGTGGCGAATACTGGGTTCCAATAGTAATATCAGCTAAATCTAGAGTTGAACCTGTTACGAGACTAATGGGGAAAGGGATATTGCGCAAATCAACATCGAGTTCCATATTATAGGTTATTTGACCAAGGTCTGAGGCTCTCACTAATTCATCGGATTCAAATGCTACTCTGAGATCACCTGAAACAGTAGCTGCATCGGTAACAATAGAAATTCCATTTCTCTGGAAAGTTCCTGTAGATTCGACTACGTAAACAATGGTAGATTGGTTCTCAATCATCATTATTGTAGTATCAATAACTTGCTTCGTTAAAGTACCTCGTAAGGTACCCACATTTGACCCTGGTGCACCAGAAGCAATCAAGTCCTGAACATCGAAAAATGCATCATATGTCCAAGTATCACCAATAGCCCACTCTGGGACATCAACAACGCCCTGGCTCGATCGAAGCCCTACTACGTTGAGACCGTCATCGATTTCATCGAGCGGCTGGGAGGGACTCCAGGCGATGAGAGTTGTTGAAGTTACGAGTATACTCACTAGAAGAAGCGAGCGGACGACACCCATCGATGATGCACGGACCATGCACCAACAGCCTCGCGGCTGTGTATCAAACATGCGCCTCCTCAGAGTGCAGTTCAATCTTCGTAAAGGAGATCTGCGAGTTCGTCCTTGATGAACTCGATTGCTTCCAGAATCTCATCCTTATGACGTGCCCCAGTAATCACCATCTTGCCACTTCCGAAGATGAGACAAACGACCTTTGGGTAATCGATTCTGTAGATTAGTCCAGGGAATTGCTCAGGCTCATACTCGACCCGATCGAAGGGCAAGTGGAAAGTGAGGTGATTGAGGTTTAGGTGGCGAGGTAGCCCTGCCAGAGGCTCACCAGCAGGGAGGGGTTGAATCGGGGATTCGGCTTCATCCATCTCGACCTCCTCGGGAGTAGGTGCGCGCCATCCACCATCATTGGAGTCCTTGTGGCCCGGGTCCTTGACGACCTTCATGCGCTGGTCGATATCCTTGGAAAGAGCATCGTAATCCTCAGGATAGTGGAGAGCATAGGTAGCAACCATATTCTGGACTTCGATTTTCACATCTGCGAGATCCCAAGTCACAATGTCAGCTGCGCGCAAATCGTTAATCATGCGCTCAATACCAGTGTGAATATTCTGCTCGTTCTTGCCCCCAGTGCACACAGCACGTCCTGAACGGAACATGAGAATTGCAAGGCGAGGATCTGTCACGCGATATACTACACCAGGGAATTGCTCAGGCTCATACTCACAATTGAGTTCAATTGCGATCTCAGGGAGATCGAGTTCCTCAGCTACACGGGTGCTCGCTACGACATTCACAACAACAAGGCGATCTTCATCACTCATGGAGTTGCGACTTTATCAGCAGTATATAAACAGAAGTGCAATGGCATCATCACATATTTTCGCTGAAATTCTCGATTCGAACACCTTCTGCACCCATTGTTGTGACGAAGGCCTCGCCACCTGCACATCGGATAGCCTCAGCGCAAGAATCAGGGTCTTGTGTCAATGCAAGAATACATCCTCCGCCACCGGCACCCGTCATCTTCGCACCTAGGCTGTAAGGTAAAGCGGCTTCAATCAATGCCTCAATCTCCGGAGATGATACCCCAATTTCACGTAGAAGGGAATGGCACCTATTCATGGCCTCACCGATAGAA
>DAFJ01000059.1 GCA_002497905.1 Euryarchaeota archaeon UBA251 | reverse complement strand
AAGTGAATACTACTGTGACTTTGATTCTGTTGAAAGAACTTGGAACGTTATCGATTTGAACGAAACAATGTTGGATGAAGGTGCTATTTCACGCTCTACCTGTGGTCTAATTTTGGCTTGGCAAGAATGGGACCCGGCTGCAACACAACATGAGGGTAAACTTCGTGAAAAGATTTCAGATAATCGCTCAGGTGACGCAATAGATGTTTGGTCAGCAATGTATGAAAGTGCAGATATGTCGGTGCTAATTCAAGATATCAAGAATTTTACTGAGTCGAATACGAATTTTGGATCGCCGTATTTCATAATGGTTGAAAATGGAACAATGGTTGGTTTTCTCGACATTTCAGCAGAAGAGTATCCTGAATGTGATGGTCAGATGAATGTCGGCCTGAATGCCCTCATGGACGATTTGTTTTCTGTTGCCGACTCTGACAATGACGGCGTAAATGATGAAACTGATATGTTTCCAGACGATCCTAACGAGTCCGAAGATGCGGATGAAGACGGCATAGGTGACAATGCTGACACAGATGACGACAATGACGGTACACCTGATGATCAAGATGACTTCCCATTCGACGAAACCGAAACCACGGATACTGATGGAGACGGCATAGGTGACAATGCAGACACAGATGATGACAATGACAACGTCAATGACTCACAAGACACATTTCCAAACGACCCAAACGAGTGGTCTGACCTCGATGGTGACGGGATAGGCGATAACGCAGATACAGATGACGACAATGACGGTACACCTGATGATCAAGATGCTTTTCCAAATGATGAAAACGAAACTTCGGATTCCGATGGTGATGGGGTAGGCGACAATAGTGATGTATTTCCAAATAATGCAAACGAATCAGCAGATACTGATGGCGATGGTATTGGAGATAATGCAGACCAATGTGACGATACAGAATCAGGAGCCGCTATCGACGAAAATGGATGTAATGTAAGCCAGGAATACTTCATCGATATCAAAGGAATGTCCTTCAGTGAATCCACAATTACAATCTCAGTTGGAGACACCATAACTTGGACAAATCAGGACAGTGCAGCACATACTGTCACCGAAGACAGTGGTTTGTTCAATTCGGGTCACATGGCAAATGGTGATACATTCTGGTTCACATTCACGACCGCTGGTACTTACACTTACCATTGTGCCTATCATACCGGTATGACAGCGACCATCATAGTCGAATAATTTGGTAGATTATAGTTCATCTCAAGAGTAAAACTAGCCGTTGCATTCATGGACGGTTTGCAACAGCGCGGATGCATGAGTGCACCTATCGAGAAGGTGGCCGTCGTCGGCGCCGGCAATATGGGAAGTGGAATCGCCCAGAAGACGGCTCAGGAGAGATTCGATGTCCAAATGGTGGACCGGGAGGCTCAATGGGTCGAACGAGGTCATAATATCATCGCGAATTTTCTCTCAGAGGCCGTTGAGCGTCGCATCTTCTCAGAAGATCAAGTCGAAGATATCAAGGGAAGAATCACTGGAGTCGTGGGTGTTGAAAACGTCGCAGAGGACACCGATCTTGTGATTGAAGCTGTGTTTGAAGACTTCGATATCAAGTCAGCAGTATTCCATACCCTCGATGCAAGTTGTGGCGAGAGAACCATTCTCGCATCAAATACCTCGTCTCTCAGTGTCAACGATCTCTCCCGTGCAACTGCTCGTCCAGATCGCTTCGTCGGCCTCCACTTCTTCTACCATCCTGCCAAGAATCGATTAGTTGAGGTCATCCCATCCAACGACTCCTCTGAAGATACTGTGAATCGAGTCGTGCAGTATTGCAAGCAACTTGGAAAGGTCGTCATTGTCTGCAAAGATCGCCCCGGATTCGTCGTCAATCGATTCTTCGTGCCGTGGCTTAACGAAGCATGTCTTCTAATGGAGGAAGGAGTAGCCACACCCGCTCAAATTGATGCTGTCGCTTGTGATTCCTTCAATATCGGCATGGGGCCGTTTGCCCTCATGAATCTCACCGGTCCACCTATCGCTCTGCACTCTACAGATTACCTCGCAGAACAGTTGGATACTCCGCGCTACACTGGCGCACAAAATCTTCGTGATTTAGTCAAAGCAGAAGCCATGTGGGATATAGGCGACGACAAATCCTGTGACACACAGACAGCCATCACAATTCGAGAGCGACTTCTTGGTACAGTGTTTGCAGTTGCTACCCAAATTGTACAGGAGGAAATCTGCTCAATGGAGGATGTTGATCGAGGTGCCAAGGTTGGATTGAGGTGGGCTTCTGGGCCATTTGAACTAATGAACGAGGTGGGGGTAAAAGAAGCGTACAGAATGGCTGCAGATTACACTGCACTTCATACAAATGGAGAGGGATTCACACTTCCTGATTTCCTTCAAAATAAGGCAGATACAGGGAACCCATGGGTCTTCGAATTCGTTGATGCCGAGATCCGAGGGGCGATTGCTACTGTGAATATCAACCGACCTGAAGCAATGAATGCGCTCAATGAGACCGTTGTGGAACAACTCGGTGCAGTCATGGATGCGCTAAATCAGGATAATTCCGTGGACACCATTGTGCTCGAAGGGGCCGGTAAAGCATTTGTCGCTGGAGCTGATGTGAAGTTCTTCGTCGACCGTCTAGACGAGGATGCATTCCCAAAGATTTACGATTTTACTGCTGAGGGTCACGCAGTTTTTGACAAGATTGAGAACAGTCCGAAGACTACGATTGCACTGACCACCGGTCTTGCCCTTGGTGGAGGATTGGAACTTGCCCTCGCTTGTGACTACCGGGTTGGTACGAGGAGAACTCAATTCCGCTTCCCTGAAACCAGTATCGGGATTTATCCTGGCCTAGGAGGAACGCAGAGAACCGCCAAGATATGTGGACTTCCTGCGGCTCGATGGGCAGTCCTAGCAGGCAATTGGATAGGGCCACAGGATGCAGTGGATCTCGGATTATTGACACATTTCGTTAATCCATCAGATGTTGATTCTACTGTAGAAGAAATTGCAGAAAAAGGGAAGCCTGAAAAGAAGTACGCTGGCCATCCCTCTCGACTCTCTGACACGATTAAGTCCGCCGTTGCCTTCTACTGTGATGAAAACGTGAAAGCTATTCTCGAAGGAAAAGACCCCCCCTCACCAGTCAACGAAGCTTATGCTGGGCGACAGTTGAAGCAAATATCTCGCACCGCTCCTATCGCTCTCCGAATGGCAAGCGAACTCATCGATATTGCTGGATCCAGCGAACTCACAGATGGTTTAGACAAGGAGCTTGAACATCTTGAGGCAATCTTCGCCACAAAGGATGCCTACGAAGGACTCTCCGCCCTAATTCAGGGTCGACGACCATCCTATACCAACGAATGATTGAGATCATAGCCCATCAATCAACAGGTTACTATGTTGGAGGATTTGCATACCAGGGTGCACGCCAGTTTGTTACAGCACGAATCATGAATTCCTTTACCGCTGACATTCATTCACCACCACTTGAGAAGGCGGTCAAACAAGCGCCCTTCGAGCTTTTCCTTAGCGGTCATCTTGGTACTCCAATCATCCATCCAGTTCTCCATGTATCGATCCACTTGTATCACTTCTGAAATCTGCTTCCAGTTTCACACTATACTTGCACCCGGTACTATATGAATCTACAGATAAACGTGCTACTAGTAGGGTGCAATTTATACACCAGATTCCTCTGGGTGCACCATGGTTGAACCATCAATGAAGATAAAATCGGATGATTTCACATCCATCAACACCACTATCGAACAAGTCAGAAACCATGGCAGCGATATTCGATCAACTCTAGAGAAATACAGTGATGATGAAATTCACAACATTGCTTGGGAAGTTCAAGCTGGTGTGGAAGCACTTGGTGTCTTTGGATCACGGTGGACTATCGAAATTCTTGCTGCTCTCTATATCGCTGGAGAGCGGCGTTTCAATGAGTTACGCCACCTCCTCAATGGCATTAGTAGCCGTACCCTATCAGACAAACTCCGAACCTGCAAAGAAGTTGGTCTAATCGACCGTATCGTGATTGAAGGGCCCCCTATCCGCGTCTCCTACAAGCTTACAGAACATGGGGCTCGTTGTGGAAAACTCCTCAGTCCACTAGTTGCATACATGAAGATCCGTAACGATGCAATTATCGAAGATGATGTCTGAACATCGAACCAATGGCTTGAAGTCCGTTCGGATGGAAACGTAACTCATGCCCCTGCTTCGCCAATGGCATCAACGCCACCCATGGGTCCTCGGGGGAATCATTGGTGTAGCGAGCGGTATCGCTGGATTGGGAGCAAGTCTTACTGGTTTTGGGGCCAGTGGTGCCATCAGTTCACCCAGTGATCACTGGGAACATCCACTACGCAAGAGAGTCCTATCTATCCTTGAGCGAAAGCCTGGCCTTCCATACAGAGAACTACAACGTGAACTCAATGCAGCCAATGGTACACTTCGACACCATCTAGATGTCCTGATTGCTGAACGTTCTGTCACTGTTGTCCATGTCAATGGACGATCTTGTCACTATGCAGGCGCACCTGCACAGATGGAAATCCTATCCGGAATAACAGTAGGTGATGATGAACGTGCTGCTGCAATGATGCCAGTGGGTCTGTCCACAGTCCAACGACTTGTAGTTGCTCATCTTTGCAGAGATGAATTGCCGCGATCTCAAGCGCAACTTGCCCGTAACCTTGGACGTTCACGTGCATCTGTCCATTCAGCAATAACTGTTCTCCGAAGACGTGGAATTATGCACAGTATCGATCTCCAACTTGCGCCTCATCTTGCAGGTTTGAGAAATGGCAACATCGAATATGATTGGCTGGATGAATCCATTCGAGTCTGAATCAAGGTTCATTCGTATGTCTTCGTCCGAATCCTATTGAGCCTGAACCCAAGAACAAGGTATGTGTTCATCCTGAAGCTTGAGGAGCATCCGATGCCTATTGGCACAGATGACCCAGATGTCCACCTAGCTTGGATTCTCGATTCTCTCGGACTTATCCGGCGACGTGGACAAGGTGAATCAGTCGAAGATTCTCGTGGCGCCCTACATCGACTGATGCGAGATCAGTTCCTTGCAGAACCACGGAGAGGATGGGATACTCGGACTCTCCAAGAAACATCAGGAATGAGTTCCACTGCTCTACACCATCAACTGGTTAAGTTGAGATCTGCTGGAATCTTGAGTGTAGTCACTGAAGAAAGATGGAAGCATCATGTTCTCCGAAATGGATCGTTACCTCACACCATAGAACTCATGGCAAATCAAGCACGTACTATTCTGAGGCAACGCCTTGCAGCATTCGACAATCGTATTGTGAAATCAGATGAAAGGATGGTGCTTGAAGCATTACAGCAAGGAACTGAAGACCTCTCATTCCGCATTACTATAGCTGAATCCGGTCCAATGAATGAGAGTGAGGATGAATTGCATCATCTAATGCGAGATCTTGGATACTGTGGTGCTCGAGGACGTATCGAAGACGATCTCGCCTTGAGAACCTTCGATGTTCTAGCAAACTCACTACGTCCGATAACTGCAGATGTAATCATGGATAAGACATCAGAGACTCGGACTAGAGTTCTTGGTGTCCTAGACCGTTTTCGAGCCAGTCACATGGTTGAACGTGTTCTCCTAAGTGACCGGATTCCGCATGACGTCTTCGTAGGTCTAACCCACCAATGGGCAAGTAGAGGAGAACGTTGGCTGATGGGGCGTGGAGGTCTAAGCCGACTTGATGATGTAGTTTCGACTACCATTATCGATTCTCTGAAGAAGGACCAACTGACCACAGAAACAGTGGAGAATGTCCTCAATAATGTCGACCTTGAGGCTCGTTGTCTCCTAGTGAATACCCTTGGCGGCCGGGTACCATATGGATACCGACTTGCAGGAGCGGATGCAGCAACGGTGAAGCGTAGGATTGAAGATCGTGTTGAACGATTACTCCGAAGATTAGAGACGATTACTGAGAAGTACGTAAGCCTCAGACAATGATGCTATTACCTCGCATAGAGGTCTCAAGAAACTCCTCGACAGTATGCATTAGATCCTTTGCTTCAAGGGTGCTATGTAGACGGATGCGCATCTTACTAGCACCAGCAATACCCTTCGTGAATGAGATTGCATGTCGCTTGAGGTGATTATTGCGCCTGTCACCGTATGCCTCCTTCGCCAATTCACAGTAACGTCGCCAAGCCCAGAGCTTGATTGCTGCACGTTCTCCACCTGGTGTAGCCTGTGCTTCTAGATCCGCCCATGGGGCAGGACTAGTAGACCAACCCAAACCCGATTTGATTCGACGGAATATGTCTGGATTACCGATAGCGGCACGACCAATCATCAGACCCGCCGCATTCGTAACCTCCAGGCACCTCCTCGCTGAATCTGCATTGATTACATCGCCATTGGCAATCACTGGAATAGACAAAGCATCTACCATTTCCTTAATCTGGAGCCAATCAGCATCTCCAGAGTACCGCTGACGTAATGTTCGGCCATGGACTGCTATTCGTAGGATGCCTTCAGCTTCGAGGCGATGAGCGATATTGAGGGCAGTATTTGGCCCCGAACCGGTGCCAAGTCTAACCTTAACGCTGACAGGAACATCACTCGCTGCAATACATGCTCTGACCATCGAAACAAGGCGATCAGGTTCACCGAGAAGAGCGGCACCTGCTGAGTTCCTACAGACCTTTGGAGCCGGACAACCAAAATTGAGATCGATGACATCAGCGACAGAGGACAATGCTCGTGTTGTGCCAACCATCTCCTCCTCGACACCTCCGAAAATCTGTGGAATGAACGGAGATTCCCGAGGATCTGATTCGAGACGACGCCAACTTCGCGCATCGTCTCGATTCAGGCCAGCTGCGGCTGTGAACTCTGTCACCGTGATATCTGCACCACATTCTCGAGCAAGAAGTCGGAACGGAAGATCCGTCACCCCCGCCATAGGGGCTAGGAACAACGGGACAGGGTCCATAGCCGCGGGGAGGGGCATGAGGTCTTGACAGTGACGAATAATCAGAAGGAGGACTCCCAGTCCTCAATCTGCTCGGCCTTCGCCCAATCATCGTCAGAGACGCGCCCCTGTGCCTTGACTACCTCGCGGGCGAGGAGCCAGTAAACTAGAGCAAGACTACGACGACCCTTGTTGTTAGCTGGAAGAACTAGGTCGACGAAGCGGAGCGTGTTGTTAGCATCACAGATACCGACTACTGGAAGTCCTGTATTAACTGCCTCAGACAGTGCTTGCTGGTCAGCCTGAGGATCTGTGACAATGATGACCTCGGGCTCGATGTAACTGCGTAGACGAGGATTTGTCAGAGTACCGGGGATGAAGCGGCCTACAATATGTCGGGCGCCAATCGCCTGAGCGAAACGGCGGGCAGGACGCTGGCCATACTGGCGAGCACTGACAACAAGGATGTTCTCGGGCTTGAAGCGACTTAGGAAGTTAGCAACTGTGAAGAAACGGCTGTTCGTCTGCTCAAGATCAATCAAGTAGAGGCCTGTACCTTCCTGCTTCTCGGGCTCAAGGAACGGGGTCATATGTGCACTACTTTGTTGGGTTCCAATATGCACGAAATGCTGCTCATACATGTCCCGGGGAATGAGGTAATCGACTTCCATCATGTTACTCAGCAACGCGCCCACTTTCCGCCCATTCATAACCACTTCGCTGCGCTATCTCTCTTAGATTACCGCGCAATTCGTACCAAGACCTTAGATGGAGGAACTTCAGACTAGCCCCGTGAACCTATCTGAATCGCTCCGCCTTCCGCTCATGGAAGGTCGTAAAACCGACCAAGGTTTTTGGGTAGATTCTAACGAAAAACCGATTCACGTATCGGCATCGGATGTAGAGCGATTTGTATACTGTCCGATGAGTTGGAGATTGTCCCAAGAAGGTGTTGCGGCCAAAGGAGATGAAGTCCAACGTGGTATCGAAGAGCATGAAAAACTCCACATGATGATCATCGAAAGGAATCAGGCGCGGGAACGATTCACCAAGAACCTCGTCATCTGGTCTTGGTGGTTCTCAGTGGTACTCACCCTCGCGGCAGATACAGCTGCTTTCTATTTCGTTCAGGACGGAACGATTGATGATCAGATCGCCAAATCCATCGGAGGATATCTCGTACTACTCGCTCTTGTTTGGCTTCTACTTGCTATTGCTCTACTTTTCCTCCCTTGGAGGACGTGGATTGGTTGGGACGAAGAGTTTGTTGATGCACCAAAAGATCTGTCTGAAATCAAAGATAATCTCCATCCATTATCGAAGCCATGGCGCCTTTCTCAGGAAGGCTGGTTTACCTTCGGTCGTCCAGAAGCGTTGATTCTGTTTGCAGCAGTTGCCCTAAGTCTTCATGGAATTGCCCTAAATTTCGCAGATAATCGAAGTGTAGCGACCTTTGCTATGCTTGTAATCGCTCTTGTTTGGACGTTGCTTGCAAACACACGGCTACAAGCGGCACTACGAGCAAACCAGAATTTCGAAGAAAATGACGCAAAAATTGGGATGGAAGGATTAGGAGAAATCCGGTACAGTGATGGAGGGGGTGCTCTTCTCCTTGAGGATCCTGAATCCGGTCTTCGAGGGCGCCCTGATCAAATTACGAAAATAGGAGAGGACCTGATTCCAGTTGAGTTCAAGTCCGGTAGAACTCCAAAAAATCCACACAAGAGTCATCGTTTCCAAGTATTGGCATATCTCCAACTAATCACTGCCGTAACAGGAAACTCTCCACCCTTTGGACTTCTCCGCTACGGATCTGAATCTGTCCATTCAATCGAATGGACTACGGCCGCCAAGCACGAGATGAAGGACATGATAATCGATATTCAACGAACTATGGTTGAAGGTGGAGCAGAACGTGACCACGAGCGTACAGGAAAATGCGCTCATTGTTCACGACGAGAGGAATGTCCAGACCGGCTTATCAATCAAGCAGAATGAGATCTGTGCACTCGCCGTCCTCATGTACCTCTTCGAAGTGGACACAAGGTCGAGTGACAGTGACATACACTGTGAATGAATCATAGATATCTAAGATATCCACAGGAGTTTCGATTCCGATGCCCTGCGCATCGATAGTGAGTTGCCAGTCCCCGGCCTCAAAAGGTGATGATGCCTCATTCACGTATCGGAAGCGAGTCTGCTCGTAGTTGGCAGTTGTTCGTTCGGTCCAAAACGGAGTTCCAGAGGGGTACTCCCCAGGCCTCCATAATGATGCTTCAGCATAGCGAACATCTACGAGATCTTGCACGCCTGGGAAGGTGTCATTCACAGTATCTGACCAAGGGAATGTGGCATCGAAGAGAATCTCGAACTCACTCACAGTGGAATCTATTGGGACATCTGTCTGATTTGTATATTGTACAGCCTGCGTATTCTGGGTATCGAAGGTATACGCCCAACCTTCGGTTGATTGACGATTGTACACCTCATACTCGGCTCTCATTCCTTCCATCATCTCGCGACTTGTGACCAAGCTCAAACATCCTGGACTAAGCATCACTAGAACAATCAAAGATGCGAGGATAGAGCGGCGGTGTAGGGCGCTTTTTCGCTTCATCTCGTCCCCTCAGTATTCGCCTGTCTGCACTCATAGGGTTCGTCAACGCTACGCTCTGACCCACTCTGTCATCACTCAGGCAGTCTACGAAGAACGGCGCCCCCCATTCAATCCTGCGATTCTTCTGATTCGTCGGACTTATCCTTCCTTCGTAAGCTTCTGCGTCGCTTTGGCTTGTCCTCAGATTCCTGCACTTGAGACTCATCAACAAGGCCTTCAGTGTGGCCGGCTTCAGCAGATAGAGAAGAGAAATCGCTTACACGGTCAGTATCTATCTCCTTACCGACTTGAGATGATGGGTCGGAAAGTTCGTCGTAGACGACCTCCTCACCTGGCATGACACCTTGTTCTCCAGTCAAATCATACAGATCCTGACGGATATTCGCATCGCTCGCACTCAACTCAACATCCTCATCCTTGAGTGCACGGCGCTTTCCTTTATCGTCGAGGAAAGAGTCCAGATCGCGGCTAGATTCAAGTTGTTGAGCCTGAAGTGCAGTTTCGACGATTTCTTCGCCCATCTCTTCATCCTCAATTACAGAGGTGATACGCTCGTATTCCTCTTCGATATCGCGAATCTGGGCCTCAGCGCTCTCTAGGCCATCTTCCCAATCCTCCTCAACTGCATCCTCGGATACACCGAAGGCTTGGATTTGATCACCAAAGTCACTAGTGCCGAGAACAATCTCGTTCTCATCTTCTTCCTCCTCCTCCGGCTCATCATCAAGAACAGGGATTGTACGTCGTTCTCGCTGCTCATAGTGATCACTAACCTCCTGACCTGCCCCACAGTAAGGACAGTTGTCCATGGAAGAAGGTACAGGACTGCCACAATTACCACAATCGTGGAACTTCTCGAATCCTTTACGAAGCTCGAAGTCACAGTATGGACAAGCTTCCTCATCGCCTTCAATCTCACCACCACAGGCAGGACAAAGATCGAAGGTTTCACGCTCCGTATTCTCAATTACACGACGAGTTAGAATCACGGCTGCAACGAGCGCAAGGATACCAAGTAATCCCATGACGATGATGAGTGTGAATCCAAGTGTTCGGTTTGCTTCGTTAGGATCAATCTGTACATCAGTTAGTGCTGCTACTGTCCAGACAGAGGTCTTGGATGGAACAGTTCCATTCAGAGCAATGATTGCGAGTTGTAGATCGCCTACCTGCGTTGGTGTGACTTCACAACTCACAATGTCATTATTACCAACTTGAGGAAGATTCACCACAGTCGTTCCAAGATCTTCTCCAGTTGACTGATCCCTACAAACGAAGGTCTCGATGCCTGATCCCTCTTGGGCAGTAACGGTGACAGAATATACGGCTGGTTCATTTGGACGCAGAGGAGGATCAACGTTCCAACTTTCATCAGAAAGGAATCTGATTTTCAGATCACTCACTAATTGTACGGAACCCGTAGCGGTATTATCCTCTGTGGATGAATCATAGCTGTTACTGTTTGCAATCCAAGTCGCAGTGAATGGAATCTCTCGGGTAATATCCCCGCGTGCAACTCCACTGAACTCAATGCTGATGCTTCCAGATTCTGTCGCAGATGGCGCAGGTATTGATCGACCCACTGGAGTGAGAGGCTCCCCATCTAGGGTTGCAGACATCTCTCCAATTACTGTGAGTGAACCAACGTTTTGGACGCTTACAGTAAAGGTGACTGGGTCACCATCCTTCGCCTGTTGAGGAGAGGCTACAGCTAGGGAGGAAACTACGACATTGGGTTCAGGATAGAGGATTATTGAGAAGTCCTCCGTATTGTCAAAAGTACTAATTTCCTGAAGTGTTCCAGAGTCATCGATGATTGCATCGAGCATAATCTCTCCCTCTGTCTCAAGGAACATAGTGTCATCCAATGTAGCGGTCCAAGCGGAGGACGATTGTCCATCGGCGAACTCAACAGAGATGGAGTGGACGAGTGGTCCATCGTTGGCACGCTTGAACTGCAAAGGTACACTAGCGGAACCTGAACCACCCTGACGGAGTATTGTTCCCGAAAGTGTCCATGGTCCAGTAAGAGCGCTGCTAGATGTATCGACAAGCACTCCGGAATCATCATGGAAGAAATTAGGAGGACTCTGTATAACGAGTTGAGTTGTTTGCTCGTTGTCATCGATTTGAGACTCTAGCACTCCATCGTTCTGATTGCTGTTTACCACAACCGTTAGTTCAGAATTTGCAGTTGGAGCACTCATAGTACGATTGACCCATACTGATTGACCAGCTGATAGAGGCGCCACAGGATATTCACTGGGGCTCGCCTCACCAATAGCGAACGAGATACTATTCGCAGCGGCGGAAGCACCTCCAATATTGTCTACACGGACATTTGCACTAAATGTGTCACCGGGATAATATGGACCAGGTGGGTCGACTAGAAGAGAGCCGATTATCAAATTCGGTCTATCTGCAACGCTGAACATCTTCGACTGACTCGCAGCGATACCATCTGACGAGAAATCAGCCGTAATGGTCATCGATCCTGCGGCAGTCAAATCTGTCACTGTCTGAGTCGTAGTTGTACCACCTGCAGCAACCGAGATGAAGGAACCTTCGTGAATCTTTGAAGAGCCCTGACTAAGCTCCCACCAGACAGATGCCGTTGCAGCCCCTGAATTATGAATGGTAACTTCAACGGTAACAGATGCCCCATTCTCAAGATCGCCTATAATCTGGATATCCGTTTCATCTACCGAAATATCTCCAGCAGATGATGCTGCCACCATACCTAGCACCGGACTGAAGAGGAGTATGGCTACGATGAGAGCGGGTCTCATGCTGCACGATGGGACATCGGGGCACTTCAACGCTCCCGCTGCGTTCAGCGTGAAAGGATTGAAGGGCGTGCGCTTGCACATCTGGGGCATCCCATGCAGCGTATCGCCCCGTCCGTCTTCCTCGTAGCCCTAATGCTTCTGAGCATTGGTACGACCTGTGTAGGGGCTACTGATGCTAGAAGCGGACAATTGGACTTCGTTGATCCTCCGGAAGTGGGGGAGGTAATCGGAGGCAGCCAATCAATCCAAGTCGTCAATATTGATGGATTAGATTCCGTGCTTATAGAAATCGAAGAAAATGGAGTGTGGTCTGAAGTTGACAACCTCACAACAACTCCTTGGTCGACCAATTGGGACACTACTGGACACAATGATGGGGACTATCGTCTCCGTATTACCGGACACCAAACCGATGGCAGCGCGGATGTGGTCGTAACAACAGGGATATTCGTAATTGACAATACTGCCCCCTCATCCCTCATCTTCACCGTCGATGATGCAACGGTTGGTGACGGGTCTAGCACCTCAAACCGTGCTTGGTTTGACATCGAGGCGAATAGTGTCATGATTTTCCGGTGGTCCGCATCAGATGACAACCTCGAGAAGGCAGTTGTCACATCTGCTCCTGGGACAGGGAATCCACCCTCTGACGGACCGGGTACGCTGCTAAACCGCTGGTCGTGGGCTCCTGGAGATCTTGACGAAGGAACCCACGATGTGATTCTGACTGTTCATGACGAAGCAGGGAACACAGCGGTTCGAACCTTGTATCTCGGTATCGATCGAAGCGGTCCGAGTATAGGGACACCGGCCTTCTCTGTGCCAACCGAAACTTGGACTGACCAATCCTTCGTTACAGTAGGAGGGGTCTCCTCAGGAGCTACCGACTCGGGAGGAAGTGGAATTGATCACTACGAATGGCGCGCCGGCGATGGCGAATGGGCAAATTTTGGATCGGGTGCAATTACAACTCTTCCATTAACTGAAGGGCAGGTTACCATGAGTTTTCGTGCCATAGATAGGCTCGGCAACACTGGCAGTACAACTGACCATGTATTCTGGACTGATCGCACCGATGCGGTCTCAGGTGGATGGTCAGTGCCCGAAATTACCTCGAGGACAATGGTTGATGTCACCGTTTCACTTCTTGCAACAGATAGTCACTCTGGCATCGATGAAGGCAATACAACCCTTCGCTACGGCTTCGACAGAGACGGAGCAGGGAGCATTCCAGATATCACCAATCGCTGGCTTGATCTCGGCACAGGGATGAATGCGACTCTTTCCTCTGGAGCGCCCTCAGGGATTGACTGGAGCACGAAAGAAGGTGATTGGCTAGCACTCTCTGCTGTGATGGTTGATGTTGCAGGAAATCAGGTCATCAGCCCGCCAACTTATGTACGCATAGTACCGGGAATTGACTTCACTCTTGAGGATGTAAATGTGGATCGCCTGATTGTCGCTGCAAATACTGGCGATCAAATCAATGTCACCGGAACAGTCGTATCCAACCAGGTACATACTGGATCTCTCATAGTACGACTTGAGATGGCTCCTAGTGACCGAACCTCAGATACCAATTGGACAACTCTGGAAACTCGAACTCTTGAAGCAGGCGACCTCTATCAGATGCGAGCGGAACTCGACCCATTCAATGTTCAACTACTGGCTGCCGGCGAATATGACCTAAGGCTCGTCGTAGATCCGGATGACACGATCCCGGAGAAAGATGAGGGTAACAATGAGGAATATCTCATGGTGAGTGGCGCACGACCTAGAACTATCGAGGCTGTATCAGGATTCATGCCGGCATTGATTTTGGTTGTCCTCGCCGCTGGTTGGATGGCTTGGACAATGCGACCCAGTAAGGACGAGGAGTGAATCACTCTTCCTCGTATCGGACATGCTCATCCTCTGCAAGACCCATCATCTCAGAAATTGCTGACTCATCCTCAGGATCTACTTGGATTCCTTTGAATCGCCGCTGATTACGACGTTCGCGCGCTGCCGCAAGTCCAGGAACTAGATCGTCGAATCTTGCAGAACCGGTTACTTGACGCTCCGAATGCATCGGCAATGTCTGACGTTCGATTTTCTGTCGCCGCTTCTCCTTTTCAAGGAACTTTAGAACTGTGCCATGCTCCGATCCTCCAAGAAGACGTTCGACCGCAGCAGAACCTACCGCTAGGGATTCAATATCACCGACTACGAGGATGGTAGAACGATAAACAACAATCTCAACACCACTCAACTCCTCTACGAGTTCGCGGATACGTCCATCTCTCCCAATCACACGTCCTCGCATGCGCTTGATTTGGTTGGGCTGACGGCCAACCCAATCGCGAATGTCGTACATTCTCAAATGCACATCGTCATCCAACAACTGAATAGCCCGCTGTGGTGACATGCCCCGTCCAATCGCACGTATTAGATCGGGCATCTTCAGACGAATGATGGGATCGCTATCATCATCCCAATCCGCAGAGATTTCACCGCTATCTGAGTCGATATGGAGTTTACAACGAGCCTCCTCCTCGATGGCCCGCTTAGTATCGCCACCTTTGCCAATAAGGACGCCAATACGATCCTTGGCAATCCGCGCAAGCAGTTCCATCGGACCTGCGTCCTCCGCTGGTCCACTTGAACCCGATGGTGACTCAGTCCTCTAGAACACGGAGTAAGGTTTCCTCGAAGGGTGCATCTACACCAAGACGATCCGCCCATCGACAGACATTTCGTACATCACGGATCAGAAACTCTTGCGCATTGGGATGTGCTGTCTTCACCGCTTGGCCGACATCGATAATCCAAGGCTCGCCATCATGCCACAGAACATTATACTCTGAGAGATCTGCATGAACAATTTCGGCAACATTCCAAGCTATTCGCATGAAATCTACAAGTTCATTGAACACTGCTTCCGGATTCTCAATCTGGATATCACGGATACGAGGGCTCGGACCTTGGGGTGATCCAAGGTATTCCATAACAAGCACATTTCGATTGACTCCAAAGGCTGCAGGAACTTGCAACCCACAGTTCTCCAGCCGCTTGAGATTCCGATGCTCCTTACGCACCCAAATAGTCACTAGTTCACGATGGCGGCGGCTCAACCCTCCAAATCGCGGATCACCCTCGATGTATTTTGTTAGGCTCTTGAAGACCGCATTGGTGGTATGGAATATCTTCACTGCACGTGGCCCGTTCGGACTTGTTGCATAGAAAACATGCGCCTCCTTACCACTGGCAATAGGAAACTCGATTGTATCTACCTCTCCCTGCCGCATCAGTTTGTAGATGGATAAGAGTGTGGATCGATCAAACACCTGATCGAATACTCGACGATCTACCCACTCATACTGTCCTTTGCCAAGTACACCATCAAGTCGATGTTCAATCTCCTGAAACATTCGCTTCATCTTGGGCTGTTCCATCCACTCAGTGGCATACCCACCTTCGCCATGCATTTCCTTCGTGTCAATCTCCTCGATTTCATCCTCGAAGGGATCCATGTCGTCCAAGACTTCACCTCATCCAAAGAAGGAGTCAATGTCCATATCATCGTCATCATCGATGTTTGAATTATCAGATGTCTTTGAAGGCTCAGGAGATGGGGATTGTTCAGGTTCCTCATCAGGTACCTCTTCCTCCTCAGAATCATCAACTGATAGAGACGTGTCATCTACATCATCGCTACCCTCGGAATCGAAAAGGGAACCATCATCATCATCTCCAAAGAGACCCCCATCATCATCGTCCTCTGAAGCAAAGATACCGCTGTCATCTCCCATATCAACGGGGTCTTCTTTGGTACCGAATACATCGACAATAGGTGGAAGTTGACCCTTACGGGAAAGATACATCGCTTGAGTCTTCGAATAACGGGAAATGACGTTCGCGCGATCGTCCTGATATTCCCATGGCTGCACTACAATTAGATCCTCTTCACGGACCCATTGTCGGCGGCGCATCTTACCTGGAATACGAGCGATGCGCACCTCACCATCCTCACAAATTGCACGGACACGTCGCCCTCCAAGCATTTGGTCAGCAATAGCGAACATCTCATTCACCTTGCGTTTTGGGAGAGGGACTCGAATGCGACTGGTGCCTTCTCCAGACTCCATCTGGGCGAGGAGTTCCTCGTCCACCTTCTCTTCACGACGACGTCCCATCTACCTCAGGCTGCAGCCCACCCAATAAAAACAGGCACGGTCAGGAGTGGGTTTCAGACACGCAGTAGTTCCTGCGCCGCCATAGTCGCCATATCGACAAGAGTTTGACTGAAGGGACCGAGGCCCGCAAGCACAGTCAAGAACAAACAGAGGATTACAGCGATACGAATCATAGGAGCTTCGGGGAGAGGGCGGATTGAACGTGGTGTTTCAAAGAACATGACCTGTCCAATTCGCAGATAATAGAATAGTGACAAGGCACTGTTGACTGCCATCGCAACAGCTAGCCAGAAGACCCAGTGAACACTAGATAACCACTCAATAGCGCCGCCCGCAGAAAGTGAACCGCTCGCTGTGCTAGCCGTTACAATACCATCAATCACAAGGAACTTGGATAGGAATCCGGATAGTGGAGGAACACCCGCGAGAGCGAGCATGAACACGAACATAGCCGCCGCCATAATTGGATCACGTCGACCGAGTCCGTAGAGGGACTCCATCTTGTTCGTATCATCGCCCTTCATCTCAGTGAGTGTAAGAACGAGGAACGCACCGGACTTGAAGAAAGACAGGACGAGAAGGTGGAACACCACGGCTGTAACTAGAAGGCGGGAGGTTGCTGCACCTGCCATACCAGAACCAAGTGCTGCCAAGGCAGCGAGAAGATACCCGGCGTGTGCTACACTTGAGTATGCAAGCATCCGCTTGGGGTTCTCAGTGGAGAGTGCAGCGAGATTACCCCAGGTCATGGTAACCACAGAGAGGATACCCACTAAGATGAGCCAAGTCGCTTCAGCCCCATACTCTGGCATTGCCATCACGATGAGGATGCGGATGAGTGCAGCGAAACCCATCGCTTTAGATGCAGTCGCAAGGATCAGTGCCATCGGAGCGGAGGTTCCAGAGTAGGCATCTGGAGCGGCGAAGTGGAAAGGAACTGCACTAATCTTGAAGCCAAATCCAACGAGTACCATGCCAAAACCGATGGCTGCCAATGGATCTATCGAATCCATCGCCTGCCAAGTCGCTGCAAGGCCATTGGGCCCTACCAGAGAAAGCGAAGCAGTTGCATAATTCGAGGCGGAGCCGCTCCAAACGTAAAGCAAAGACATGCCATAGAGAGTTATTGCGCTTGCAACTGAACCAGTTAGGAAGTACTTCGTAGCAGCCTCACCACTGGTCTCATCCTCCTTCATGAAAGCCACTAAGACGTAGATTGCGAGAGACGCGAGTTCGAGTCCAATAAACAACAGGAAGAGATGTGTCGAAAGTGCAACGATGCTCATACCGAGTGCAACAAAGAGAATGAGAAGGTGGAAATCACCCTGACGACGATTGTTCAAAAGACGACGAATCGCATGAATTCGAGTTGCTCCAGTATCATCTGGATGAGGAGCCTTTGCATCAACGAAGGCGGGCATTCGATTGATCATCGCCGCTGTTCCGAGAAGGAGTGCGAAGAAGAATATCGTTGTGAACAGCCGGCTATAGGGATCCGAACGAAGGATGTAATCTGACCCTGTACAACCCTGCTGAATTGCCCCACTAGCTGAGATGCAGACATTGACGAGTTCGTGACCATCGACAAATGTCATCAAACTCGCAGCCATACTGAGAAGCAATACGAACATCGAAATCACACCTGGAATCAAAGGATCACTAGTCGCCGTGAATCGACGACCTCCGAGGAATACCGGGATTCGGAACTTTGTCATTGGAATACGAATTGTTGCATTGCCTAGGTTAGGGACCACAATCAGGAGCACTATGCCGATGAGAATCGTCATCTCTGGTCGAAGGACTTCACCTAAGAGTGGACTGGCTAGAAGCGGTGATTCGATATTCATGGGGTCACCTCCAGTTGGGTCAGAGCATCGATGAGTACCTCACTCACCAGACCGCTACTCCAATTCGACATCATGTCAAAGAAGATCGCTGGCAAAATACCGAAGAGGATCGCAAGAGCGCCTAGAATGAACATCCCGACGTTCTCATGCCAAGTAATGTCCCGCGGTTCCTCACCATGCATTGTATCAGGTAGAATACCGCGGTGGGGGTCACTTCCTTCGAAGATGGTACGCTGCATAGACCAGAGATAGTATCCAGCAGTAAGGATGAGAGTTAGAGCAGGTATGAGCACCCACCAGCCGAAGGTCATCCAGAAAGCAATCATAATTGCAACCTCAGCAACGAATCCAGCAAGTAACGGTAGACCAAGACTTGCCATCCAACCAAGCATCATGTGTCCAGCCATGAACGGACTATGGTGGGCAAGTCCGCGCATTGAACCGATTTCAAGCGTATGATAATGATGTTTGAAAGAACCACACACGGCGAAAAGAAGAGGCGAGATCAGACCATGAGCGAACATCATGAACAACGCACCTGCGATACCAAGCGGTTGCATTGTTGCAATCCCGAGGAAAATTAGACCCATGTGCGAAACTGAAGAGTAAGCAACCATTCGCTTGAGATTCGTCTGACCAAGACATACCCATGCGCCGTAAAACAGGCTGGCCATCCCGAGGAACACTAGAAGTGGAATCATGGTAACCGTCTCCTGAGGGAAGAATGAGACCGCTATGCGAAGGAAACCGTAGGCGCCCATCTTCAGCATCACACCTGCAAGTAGCATCGAACCAGCCGTAGGGGCCTGGACGTGAGCATCGGGCAACCAAGTATGGACTGGAACGCTGGGCATCTTGGTCGCGAAACCAACCAGAAGGAGAAGGAATACAACCATTCTCAAACCCGCTGAATCGATTAACGACGATTGTTGCATCAGTGAAACCATGTCGAAATGATGGCCTGTTAGAGTGCCTGTGAAGTCACCAGCAGGAGCACTGTGGAAGTAGACAATCAGGATGCCGATAAGCATCAGAATACTCGCTGAGAATGTATAGATGAAGAATTTCATTGCGGCATATCGGCGATCAGCTCCACCCCATACAAGAATCAGGAAAAACATCGGAACGAGTGTAAGTTCCCAGAATGCGTAGAACATGAATAAGTCAAGAACGACAAACACACCAAGCAGTGCGCCTTCCATAATCAGTATCAGGCTGTGAAACTGCGCACCCTTCTCCGCATCCCACTGTACAAGCATCGAGATGGGGATAAGCAGTGTAGTCAACCAAACCATTGGGAAAGATAGTGCATCGATACCTATGTGCCAAGTGACTCCTATGCTAGAAATCAAAGACACAGGTGTGCTCTCGAGGACATATGCATTCTGGCCTCCAAAGTTCCCTGCAGCCCATGTGTCAATCCAATCTGTCTCAAACCCGATTTGGGTTGCAAGAAGGAAGAGAATGATAGCAATACCAAGATTCGCGTAGCGAATCAGCTCAGTTGCCTTCTCTCGGGTATTGTTCGGAACAATCTCGTGAAGGAAGAGAAGCATAAGACCCGCAGCGAGAGGAGTCAAAGTGAGAATCTCTAGCGAATTCAAAGGCTCACCCCCATTAGGATGAATGTGATGCTTAATGCCCCAACGGTAGCATACAAGATGTAGTCACGAGCACTTCCTGTGGTAAGTAATCGGATTCGCTGACTCGCACCCTGAGATCCAAGTTCAACACTCTTCACAATACCATCTATGACACGCTTGTCGAACCAAGCGCTGAGATAAGAGAACGGTATCACAGTCCTACGAATGATCTCATCGTAAAGGTCATCGATGTAGAGCCGATTCTCCAATGCCCTTGCAAGTGAGGAAGAAGCCATTCGGGAAGCATCCATTCGGCTAGGCCGTCCTGAAAGACTGACTAACCATCCAACGAGAGGGAAGGCCTCTGCACCCTCTTTGAGAGAGCCACCGTGGACGCGCATCGCAAACCAAGGTCCGAGCAAGAATGCGAGTACGATCGTCGTGTAGCCAACTGCCATCATGTTTGGATCAGAAGGTAAGAAGGCGTGCTCAAGGGCGTAAACAAATGCATCAATCACTGATGGATCGTAACTATGGGAATCATACAACTTCAACTCGTCATACTTACCTCCGAGATATTTCACTACACCAAACATTGTCAACAGGAGGCCAGTGAAGGCCGTCACGATTGAGAGGGTTACGAGAGGGGTCTTGATCCATGGCGTAGTCTCGTGAACATGATCTACCACGTCAGACTTCGGTGCACCTGCGAAAGTCATCATCCACATACGCGTCATGTAGAAGCCCGTCATACCTGCCGTCATGAGAACGAGTAATGCAGGTCCAAGCATCAGAGGTTCATTCTCAAAGAATGCTTTCCAGGTATAACCAACGATACCTTCCTTCGACCAGAACCCCCCTATCAGTGGAATGCCAATAATTGACATGGACCCTAACATCATCGCCGTTGAGGTAACGGGAAGATGAGCTGCAAGACCTCCCATGTTTCGCATATCCTGAGGATCGAATTCTTCGTGACCACCATGCGATTCGACGCGCCCTCCAATCAAGAAATCCATCATATAGGAATCTAGTTCGACGGGGTCAATCTGGCCATCATCGTTGCGATCCATTGCAGCAATCATCGCATCAACAGCGGATTCTTCTTCGACGATTCCGACGCCCATTAGTCCAGAACGGAGTTCGTCGAGGTCAAGAGTACGGCTATCGTCAACATCAAGATCAGAGAAGAACTCTCGAAGAGTCATACCCTCGCTTCTCAGATGTTTGACAAGAGCGACAAGAGCCTTGGGGACCTCGCTCAAATCTTCTTCGTGACCATGGGTGTCGTGATGTAAATGATCATGTGCATGATGGACCTCATGAATCACCGACCCGGATGCCATGAACAGCATACCTTTCGCCATTGCATGGTTGAAGAGATGGAAAAGGGAAGAACCTAGAACAATGACTCCGGCAGTATGCATCGCATCACCCTCTTGGTTAAGGAACCAGAGAGCTGCACCCAAACCCGTGAATATGTAGGCCAGTTGACTCATCGTCGAATACGCTAGTACCTTCTTGATATCATTCTGAACGAAAGCGATACCTGCCGCCATGAATGCGGTAATTCCACCCACCCATGCAATCAGGATACCTATGTTCTCAAGGCCTGCCAAGCCACCATGAGCGACATCAAAGAATGGGACCATTCGTGCGACGAGATACAATCCTGCATTCACCATCGTCGCTGCGTGGATGAGGGCTGAAACCGGAGTAGGGCCTTCCATCGCATCTGGTAGCCACACGTGGAGTGGGAACTGAGCAGACTTACCCACTGCCCCGATAAAGAGCATGACAAGTGCCCATCCAAGGAGTTCGACATCAACAGGTACTCCATTAACACCAGTAGATGGGTCATCGAAGACGACGCCAAAATTTAGTGAACCATAGATTCTGTACAAGATGAGAAGCCCCACCATCAGGAAGACGTCGCCAACACGTGTTGTCATGAATGCCTTCTTAGCCGCGGATGCAGCACTCGGTTTCCAGTAGTAGAATCCGATGAGTAGGTAGGAGCACAAACCCATAATCTCCCAGAATATGAACAACCAGAGGAAGTTGTCAGCAAGCACCATGCCGAACATACCTGCAGTGAAGAGGAGATACTCTGCGAAGAAACGATGGTTTCGATTCTCGTTAATCTCATCTGTAGTCATGTAACCGATTGCAAACCAACAGATTAGGAAGGTTAGGAAGGTGGCAACGAAGAGTAGCATGAGGGTGACCTGATCAACCCATACGCCAAAGGTAATGTCCTCAAATCCAGGAACAAGCATCCAGCCAGCCTCGGTATGAGCTAAGACATCGAAAGATATCCAACTCAGTAGATTCACTGCAGTGTCCTCAGACAGTTGCGCCGATCCGCAGAGGTGGTCAACAAGCACCCAGATACCGACCCCAAGCGTCACGGTCATTGTCATGAGAGCAGGGATCCCGCCTTCCTTCAGTGTGTTTTTCCAAAATTTGTGCCCATTCCAAACCTGACCCACGATGAGAATAATCGGGAATGCAATCATTGGTGCTGCAATAATGAGGAAAGACCACTCAGTCGAACCATCTCCACTACCAAACGCAAGACCTAACGGAATTAACAGCGCAGGCAACAGGAACACTAGGAGACGAGATTCATTCTGTGTTTCTCCCATCTTCATCACCTCAGTGCTTCAGCAAATCAACCTCATCGAGGTTGATTGTCTCCCTAGTGCTATACAATGACAAGAAAATCGCAAGTCCAACCGCTACCTCAGCAGCAGCGATTGCAATTGCAATTGAAATGAATACCCACCCTTCGACATTACCTGTCTGCATGGACACAGCTACAAAGTTCAGGTTCACAGCGTTCAACATAATCTCGATACACATCAGGACAATGATTGCGTGCTTCCGAGTGAAGGCGCCTGCTAAGCCTATGAAGAACAGAATCGTAGATAATCCCGCGATATAGCCTGGATCAATCATTCCTCTTCACCTCCAGTGGTAGCGACGTTAAGTAAGGCAATATCGAGTTCTGGTAGATCCAACTTACCATCCCCATTCAAGTCCATCTGAGACACCAGAACATCGATGTCCCATGGAGGAAGATTAGCAATCTCTGCCTTGGAGAGAGCAAGCTGAAATTCCATCGTATCAATCTCACCAGAATCATCGAGATCAATGGAGCGGAAGAACTGGAACACCGTCTGACCTTTCTCAGCAAGGAAGTTCGCAAGCATAGCAAGTTCATTTCCAGACACCTTGTCCATAGGCTTGGGCGGTAAACTTCGCTTGCTTGGTGCGGATGCAACTTCTATGTCACTTTCATTCCAGACGAGATTTTCTAGACGCTCGTCACGAACAAGGTATGATGCCCCAATCATCGCCATACAGAGAAGAGCCCCTAGTACCACGAGTGCAAGCGACCAATCGACCATGAGTACATCCGCGAAACTAGCTGTCGGAGAGGACATCTCAACCATTGGAGCGTCCCATCGCGAAGCGTCCACAAGAAGCCCCATCAAGTAGAGACCGAGCACGATAATACCCGCTCTAGCAGAGTTTCCTAGTGCACGCATCATTCGAAGTCACCCTCCATAATCTGGCGTCGCGTGAGCATCACGCCAAACTGAACAACTAGCATGACACTGCCGAGGTAGACGAGAATCTGAATCGCTGAAAGAAGTTCAGCCCCAGCTAGTACGAAAACACCTGCAACAGCGAAGAAACAGAAGGTCAAAGATAGCATCGAATGCGCCACTCGGTTAGCATAAACGCAACCAAGTGCACCTAATATTGCAATGAAACTGAAGATTCCAAAGGTGATTAACTCACCATCGATAGCCATACTCAGGCCTCCGCTTCAGCATTCCCCGGTTTATCTTCCGCTTGCTGCTTAGTTTTGCTAGCTTTCTTTGCAGCACGTTCCCTCTTTGATCGTTCTTTGTCAGCCCTCTTAGCAAGCTCCCTATCCACAGCTTCTTTGTGGACAACTGGAAGGACTCTTGTTCTTGATGCGTCCATCCATAGGTCGTTGCGTGTCATTCCGGACATACCATCGTACTCATTTGTCATGAAGAAGGAATTGAATGGACATGACTCCATGCAAAGACCGCAAAACATGCATCTACCCAAGTCAATTCGACCTGACACAATGTCCTGTTCTGCAGGAATCATGCCCTCTAAATCAACTGATTCGATCTTTCCCGTCTCTTGCCAACGAACGGAGGCAGTGTTGCCACTCAAATCGATTATCTCAGCAAAATCATATTGTTGAGGTGCAGATTCATGGGCGGTCTCCAATGAAAATGTGTTTTCAATATCCTCAAAATCTTCTTTCTTTTGAGCGAGATACCCTCCTTCCATGAATTCAACAGTGCTCAATCCTAAGTTTTCATCAGAAGCATCCGGCATATCCAGTACGTTCACTCGAACTTCGGATTCCATGTGTAAGCAATCATTTGGACATGCTCGAACACATGCCTTGCAAGCTGTGCATGTTTCCCAAACAACACCAATTCTCCCATTGTAGTTGTTAGGGACGAAAAGCCATGGCTCAAGATCTTCCAAGCGTTCGTATGGATACATTATCGTAACTGGGCGAGAAGGCGATTTTACGAAATGACTGGTTTCACGATCTGCGGCATAAAATCGTGATTCTCTATCGCCATCTTTGATCCTGTTAGCTGTCTTTTCATCCAGCATTATTGCTTCCTTTCCATGATAGCCGGAAGAAAATAACTTGGGTCCAATTACAGGTATTGTTCTGAGAGCTGCTCGCAATGTAATCCACATTGGCCGAACTACAAGATTCCGAAAATTCGGTGTTGCTCTTGGGTGATACGCCATTTTCAATCCTCCATATTCATTCTAGCGCCAGGTGAAGCCTTGTTAATCTCACTGACATGATAGGGACGCCGTTGCTCAGCGAGTGCATCCTCATCTTCATCCATGACTAAGACAACGAAAAGGATGATAGAAACGAGTGTGATTAGGACTGGTACTATGAGTGGCCATGAGCCACCATCGTAAACCCCTAGCCTGAGCCACATGCTTAATCCAAGTTGAACTACTGACAGAGGTAATAGGTATCTCCAACCAAACTCTAGAATTTGGTCTGTCCTAACACGATGTAGGGACGCACGAACCCAGATGAAGAAGCCAAACACGAGCCAGGCTTTCATCAACAACCAAATTGAATGTGGAATTATTTGGAAAATAAACTCGAAAATACCTCCAATAATTGGGATAGTGATTAGTGAATCCTCAAACGGGAATTCCCAGCCCCCCAAGAAAAATAGTGAGAACAAAAGACACGCGGCTAAGGCCCTCAGATACTCAGATGCGAAGAGAAGTCCCCATCTCATACCTCCATATTCTGTCCACCAGCCCTCTACCAATTCAGCCTCTGCTTCAGGCATATCGAAGGGTGTGCGCTCGACTTCTGCAATCATCGTAATCAAGAATAATGCTGCTCCAAGAGGCATTAGGAAGATGTTCCAAACACTACCTTCAGAACTATTCATCTGGAATTCAGCAATTTCAATAATATTCAAACTGCCACTAAGTACTGCAATTCCAAGAACGGTAACAAGGAGGGGGATTTCGTAAGCTGTTAATTGTGCAGCACTACGCATTCCACCAATTAGGGTATACTTGTTGTTGGACGCCCATCCTGCGAAAAAGACACCTAAGGGAGCGATACCGAAAATTGCCATCATGTAGATTAGTGAAAGATCTGGATTCGCTGCGAAAAGAGTAGGGCCATAAGGTATGAACGCGAAAACAAGCAATGTTGTGGATATGATGATGAAAGGTGCCACCTCGTAAGTTACGGTATCTGCGTCCCGAGGAGGCATGTGTTCTTTAATGGCGAATTTTGTGAAATCTGCGAAATTGTTAATCATACCTGGCAGAGCCCACCACCAACCAGCATAACTTCGATTTCCTACCTGTGTGACCTTCGGATTACTTGATTCATTTCCGAAATTATTCCATAGAAATCCATTGACCCAGCCAATAGGTATCCCGATACCAAATGGTAAATTTTTCCACCATTCTACTCGAATATTACCTTCTCCAGTCCACAACGAACGTATGGCAATTGTTGAGCCACGGTGATCCATCAATCGCGCAATGAGTTTGCGTTCCATCCATACTGGGCCGAGCACTGAAAGCATGGTAACTACGAAGATTATGGCAGCCATTGCAAAGGCCGCAGTAAAATCACTCAACCAATACTTCTGTTCCCAAAATCTGGTCATACCCACAGTATAATCCATGGTTTGTTCTGCCAACCAAGACACTGCTCCTCGAACATCGAACCAGTCAGTTGCAACCATATTATCACCGATCGGTCTCCCCGATACAAGGATCGAAGCTTCCCATGATTGCGGGAACATCTGCAATTTTGTAGCCTATCATACATTTTGCAGCATATGGAATTGTAATGAACATGGGAGAACGAATGGATACACGGTATGGATTCTTGCCTCGAGCATCTCCTCCACCTACAATGTAAAACAATGATTCACCCCTCGGATCTTCGAAATGATGGAATCCAGTCTGCCCATCACTTGCTCTTGATGGAGCCTTGCCCAAGAGTGCAGGATCGCCTGGTTCGTGATATGTATCGGCGCCACCTGGAATTCCATCTAATGCTTGGAGTACAAGATCTGCAGAGGTTTTCATTTCATCAAGCCTCACACGATAACGGTCGTAACAATCAGCGCCCTTTACCGATGAACGCTCTACTGACGGAATCCAATCTAACTCGTCGTAAACTGAGTAAGGGTGAGCCCATCTGACATCATAATTCACTCCACCGGCTCTGAGGTTGGGGCCTGTGACTCCATGATTCACCATCTCTTCGGGTTTTGCATATCCAACTCCCTGAGTCCTGATCAAAAATATCGTAGATTCATCAAGGAGTGCTTCGTACTCATGTATCCTCTCTAAGAAGAGTTTCACTTTTGCGCGGCAACGCATAGCAAAACCATGAGGTAAATCACGTTTGACACCGCCTATTCTTGGGAAATTGTAGTGCATTCTTGAACCTCCCAATTCCTGAAGAAGATCGAGCATCATTTCGCGCTCACGGAGGCAATATACGAATGCAGTAAGATTACCGATATCTGGGCAGTAAGCTCCCAGCCACATAAGATGGCTTGCTATCCTCTGTAACTCGACTGCAATGAGGCGGATATACTCTGCACGTTCGGGAACTTCTACTTCTAACAAATTTTCTGCCGCATAGATATACGAATGTGACCAAGTATTGGCACTAGCATAGCATAAACGATCGCAATAAGGGGTGATTTGGGTGAAATCTCTAGCCTCGCAAATTTTCTCTACACCGCGATGAATGTAGCCTAAATCAGGTATCGTATCGACGATTGTTTCACCATCGATCTTCACTTTAAGAGTCCAAAGTCCATGAGTCATGGGGTGCTGCGGACCCATAGAAATCCACATTTCTGCCATGCGAATCACCCCTTACTTGACCTTGCCAATATCTTCCGATTTACGCATGAAGCCTTGGGCATCATCGTACATCTCATTGAACTCATGATATCGCAACTTGTGTTGCTTCTGGAGAGGATGGAAACCTGCAGGCGTCTCATGAGGCTGTAGGACTCGTCTCATGTCCTTATGTCCATCAAAATCAATGCCCACGAGGTCCCATGTCTCTTTCTCATTCCAATCTGCACCCACCCAGATGTGTTGAACTGAAGGTATAGAGGGAGTTCTTGTTTCTGGAATTGCTATGCTTATCTCCAATTCCAAAGGCATTGCAGCGCCTTGAACGATAGATGCATCTGTTATCGTAGGAATCAATATTCCATCCTTAGATTTAGGATTTCGAATACTCATTCTCATCAAATGCACTACTACTTGCCATTCCATTTCCGGTGCCTTTTCCGGCCAGTGGATGCCAGTAATCATTGAACAATAATCGACACCATGAACCTCGGAGAGAGTTTCTGCTACAATTAACCAAATTGCAGGAGGGCATTCAATGAATACAAAGGGTCTCTTCTGTTTCCCACCTGCATGGAATCGTAATTCACAAGTCAAACCTTCATCCGCAAATTCGGCTTGGATTGCACTAATCAGGTCATTGGATGCAGCGACCTGCTTGTCATTATCCACTTTCATACCCATTCAATCATCCCCCACAACGACTGGGCTTGGTGTATCTTCTGAAATCATTTCAGGGCTGACGCCATTGAGGAGAATCCGCTGACGAAGTAGATCAAATCCATCGATTAGAGCTTCTGGGCGAGGGGGGCAACCAGGAATGTAGACGTCAACTGGGATTACGGTATCCACGCCTTCGAGCACATTGTATGACTGGAAATAGGGGCCACCTGAGATTGCACACTCTCCCATTGCAATACACCACTTTGGCTCTGGCATTTGTTCCCAAAGTCGAACAATCGGATCTGCAAACTTCTTTGATATTGGGCCATTGACAAGCAGTACGTCACATTGCCTAGGACTGCTTCGGAAGAAAAGTCCGAATCTTTGAGCATCAAATCGTGGACCGCCGGCGGCTGCCATCTCTAACGCACAACACTTGATCCCAAGGTGTAACGGGAAAAACGACTTTCTCGATGCCCAATTGAAAAGCCGGCCACCGATTATTCCAATTATTTCTTTGAGTTTACTTGCCTTCAAGGCTTCATCGGTAACATCACCAACGACGTCAATCAACAATCTACTGTTAAAGATGGAGTAGTTTTGCCCCTCGTCAGACATTTAACCACCTCAAATGTAAATCCTTCCCCGCTTACGGAAAACATACCATACGCCAAGAACCATGAATCCAAAAATTGCTATTAGGCTAACTAATCCACCCCATGCCTCATCCATAGAAACGACACTGCTGCCACCTTGTGAAGTTGATTCTGCAACCAGAATCCCTGCAAATGATAGGAACATGAATGCAATATCAAAAACAAGGAATATGATGGCATACCAATAGTATTGGAAGTGGAATTCTATCCGAGCATCTCCAATTGGATCTGCCCCGCATTCATAGGTACTCAATCTTCGAGGATACAGACTCTGATCAGATTCCATTCCGGGAATGAGTATTGAGCGCATTTTTGTGGGGTCGTTTGGATCCTGTGTTGGGCGAAGAAAATAGGAGGTTAGGAATCCTCCAAAGGGGAAGAGGATCCCGACGATTGCCATAAGTCCAACAGCCAAATATTCGGCTGGTATTGATGTCAAACCTCGCACCTCAAAGGACCCTCAAGTCCCGTAAGTCAAAACACCGTAACTCTGCTCATAAGGCTATTCTTTACATCACCTAAAGCACCATCAGAAACGTGTGCTTTCTACAACTCAAGAATCTTCAGATTCGAATTCCTTTGAATAACGACGATTCTGTAGTACAGTCCTCATAATCATGCCCACTAATAGAAGGGCGATAATGCCCGCGCCACCAAACTGAACGTACTGCTGCTGCTGTTCGTCAAGACCAATTCGATCCATCAGAGTCTGTTGAGAACCGGTTGCCTTCAAATCAATTGGCGTCCCATCGATGGCGGATTCCACAGGTTCAATCCGAACAACGAACGAAAAGGCATCCTCATCAATCAAGCCAACAGGAGGAGATGCCTTGACTAATACTGTGATAGATTCGCCAGGCTGCAACTTGAATGAGGTGTCTGCATTGTGACTCAAAGACCAGCCGCGAAGTGCCTCGGACATGTTGACCATGCACTCTGTCTCAGCATTGCCAATGTTTGTGACTTCTAATTCGAAAACTGCTGAATTAGGAGGATTAACCTCAAGCTCTTTTCCAGAGATTACCGTAACATCGAGTTCGTAAATCGTAGTGACAGAAACAAGAATGTTGAGCACCGATATTTCAGCCGCATCATTCACAGATGCAGCCTCAATCGTAATGGTGCCATAGTCGCCATCCAATGCCAGTTCAGTAAGGCTTAGATCAACGGTAATGAGTACCGATTCAGATCCAGCAGCACCTATCGAGAAAGCGTCAGATAGTTCACTACCATTCATTGTCAAGGTGATATCGATGAGGCCTTCCATTCCGAAAGCATTGACGAGAGCTTCGTCCACAAAGCTACTATTGCCTGCGTTTGTTACCATGACATCGAATCTGAAGGATGACCCCGGAGCAAGGGAGAGATCCATGGCATCTGGATCATCACCTGGATTTACGAATGCGATATTCGCAGCATAGTCGAAGTTTGAAACCTGAACTCGGAAATTAGATGAAGTCATTGTCGACGTCTGGGCTTGAACGTAGACATTAGCTCGGAACTCTGCGTCCTCAAACTCGAAAGCAGACGAGGATACAGTTACCTGTAGTTCAACCTCAGCACTCTCACCGGGTTGAATTGTAATCTGTGTAATGCGGTTCCCCTGCATGTCAGTGAAGCGAGTGTTCCAAGACGGCGTCACACAATCGCCAGGAACTCCTCCGTCGCAGACCTCAAGCAGGAAATTATCCTCAACGTTGCCCTGATTGTTTACAGTCATCGGGAAACGTACTATCTGCCCGGCTGAACCAGTCTGCTGCATCACCTCCCCCTCTCCTACAATTGTAGACACAGAGACCTCATGGAACATCGCAACACGAACCTCGAAAGCCCCAGTCGCAAGCACACCGGAACTTGATGCGCCGTTTGAGGTGACTGTCACAGTAACTTCGACTGCTTTGTCAGCGCGCGCATTCTCTGGTACGCCTACGAGAACCTCAACTGTCTCACTGTCTCCTGAGTTTGAATGACGACTACTCAGAGAAACAGAAGGAGACGCAAACTGAACTGTCCAACCGTTTGGAGTACCTGATCCATCGACGTAGCTCATTGTGGCGCCAAGGGAAAGGATATCTGGGCCGTTTCCGAGATTACCAACAGTCACTGAATTGACACCTGGAGTGCCTGGATCAACGTTCGACAGCACGGATGTGGCAACATTGAGTGATGCCGCATATGATTGGCCTAATCTCACAGCAAGTTGAGTGGAACACTTCATCGCCGTACCATCCATTCCCTTGAACGTAATCATTGTAGTATCACCCGCTTCGATGGAATCATCTGGAGTGATGTCGAAGTTGAAACTACGACTCCCATCAATCACTAACAAAGCAGATGATGCATCTTGGTTCGAAGCCCAATCTTGGAATGTACCAGAGGTATCAGTGCTAACCGACCAATCGGTATTTCCCTGATTAGAGACAGTGAAACTAACCGAAGCCGTGTTACCGGGCGCAATATCTAGAGTGGTTGGACTTACGCTTGCAGAGCACTCCTTTCTCTCCGGGATAGTTAGGGTCAATGACAAATTATCCGATGCACGACCCGACGGATTCTGATCATTAGTAACCTCTGCACGCAAGATGAAACAATGCGAACCGGCCCCCGTACTACTACCATCTGGAATGTTTACCGTGACTGTGACATCCTCGGTATCTCCTTCAGCCTGAAGTGTGACTTGAGCCGGATCAACTGTGGCTGACAATTCATCGGAATCACAAGATGAATCACCATCCAGAGTCAATGTTACCTGAGCAGAGTTCTGACCTGTGTTCTCAACTGTAACGGTCCAGTCTTCCTCTTCTCCGCTGGAATAGGTCTTCTGTGGTTGAGAAGTTGATAGAGATACACCGAAAAGGCCATTCCCTCCTTCCCCTGCAGTGGTAGTGACTGTAATATCGTCCTGCGCGGGTTGACCTGGAGGAGCAGGTGGAGCCGCATTAGCTGTAGCAGTCACTGTGGTCTCACAATCACCTTCAGCACCTTGGGCTACAGTGACGGTTAACGTGGCGGTAGCACTCGAACCCGAAGAAATAGTCTCAGAAATCTGCTCAATATTCGATGTGAATCCTTGACAATCCTGACCTTGAGCGGTCGCGAGTTGTACTGTAATGTCATCTGAACCAGTATTTCGGACTGTGATGGTATACTCTGCAGCCTCATCAGGACTGGCTTCCTGAGCCATTGTATTCGAAGATAAAGTGACCTCTGCCTCTGCACTCACAACGGGTGCTAGAGAGAGAGTTAGCATGAGCAAAACACCGAAGAGAGCCTGTCTCCGACCGGATGCCATAGGTACCCCTGTAACTCCGTCGATTAAATGACCTCCGTCAGTGTGCATGCCCTTCCTCCATGAACGAGATAACATCTGCACCACATCGGCGACAAGCGGTAATACCAGCATGATCACATCCTCCTAACGCATGATACCGGGCACCACAATCGCGACAAGCACGACGATTTTCCGCCTCAATGGGTTGACTACAAGCCCAACAAGAAACCTTCGGAAGTGTTACCGCAGGCTTCGAAGTTGTGGGAGGCGGTGGCAAGGTGCCACTAAATCCTACACGAGCCTTTACAGGAATGGTCTGAGGAGTTGGCTTATCCTTGCGTAAGAGCACCATGACTGCCCCAGCGAGAATGCCGATGAGGATGATTCCGATTCCAAGGATGACAGCACCTGAACCGCCTTCAGCTGGCTCCACGGAAGATCGTTCTGAATACACACCAACCTCAGTAGATCCAATAGTGGCGTCTTCAGGACCAAGAACTTGGACACGAATAGCTGAACTGCCTCTAGAAGTTGGTGTGACTTCAACATCAATACGTTGACTAGAACCTGGATTCAAATTGATGCTAGGATCATCGAGGATTACAATCGACCAGCCATCATCTGACGTGACTACTATACGATGTTGGATTGCTACGTTACCATCATTCGTAATCTCAAATTCTAGAGACGTTGTGGAACCGATCTCCATAGCCTCAATCTCAGTTAATGTAGTGATAGCAACGGATTCCACTGAAGCAACTCGGATAGATACGATGTCAAGCAGATCCATATCATCTGCTGAAACCATTGCACCAATTGCAGGAATTGAGCCAGCCTCCACATTATCTGGCATAACCACGGAACAAGTGAGGTAATCCGACACACCTGCTGCTAATACCCCAGGATCAATACACGAATAGGACCATTCAGATGGAACATCTAGCGAATAGGTCCCTGTCCATGAAGTGCTCCCATCGTTAGTTACCAACCATTCCAGTAAGAAGCCGGGTTGACCAGATGATACAGAACCTACTTCCATCGTATCGCTACCTAAGGTGCCATCCGCGAGAAGTATAGATGAAAATACAAGGGAACCACTGATGTCTTCCTCAACATTCAACTGTGCTGGAGCCGATATCTCATATCCGTCATCAGTTCGGAACAAGAGGTTGAATGAACCGGAGGTCGCATACCCGTTACCGATAAGTCCGACACCATAGATTTCCTCCTCGCCTATACCGAGGGTAAACGACTGAAGATTGTTTGAGATACTCCAACCGGAAGGTCGATCCTCAGCATCTGGAGTAATCGTGACCTCACGATTACCTGTGTTCGTGATAGTGTACTGTAATGGAATTGAGGCATCCTTCGCGAGAATACCTACCTGCGTGTCGAGGCGGGCATCAAGTCGATCGAAGGGTGCAACCACCATTGGGAAATCAAGGGTCCATGATTCGCTAGGATCTACCTGAGAGGTCACCGTAACTGTGGCCTGTAGTGCAGTCCCTGCTGAGATCATAGAATATGGTGGCACTGCCGTCATTCGAACTGTTAGCGATTCATCAATGGCCATAGTACCTGAGGAACCACCCGACGCCCCAATTGTTGAGCCAAGGTCATCAAAACCCATGTGCCAACTCTGAGGTGCATCAATCCTGAGATCATATCCCTGAGGACCGTTTCCTCGATTGGTGAGGATAAACTCGAAGGATGTGTTGTCCACAGGGTGTAATGAAATCTGAGATGATGTAGTCTGTGTCTGCACGTCCGGAAGAACTGGGACAATGAGTTGGAGGTCCAGCGGGAAGGTCAGACTGTTGTCTTCATCCACACCTGTCAAGGGAATCCGATAGGTGCCAGGTTCAGGTGGGCTTGGATGAACCAACGTGAATGAGACATCAGTCGATTCGCTGCCTTCCAACGGAATCGCAGTTCGATTGAAAGAACGGAACCAATTGAACGACTGAGAGTCATGATCCCGGACCGGATCTCCTGATTCGATGGTGGCGTTCGTAGGTAACAATGCCGTATTCTTGAGGTCAAGATCCCATGTGGTTGAGGCTTGGTTTGCTGAAGTCACACTCTGTGCGAGGACATTCGCATCAATTCGAATTCCCGGCGCAGAAATTATGAGAGGGATATTCGCAATGTTGTTGTCTTCATCTGCTTCTTCGATGGCTCCATCAGGATCAATGATGATTTGAAGAGTGACTTCACCTTCGCTTTGCGGCGTCCACATCCATGAGACAATACGTGTCTGACCAGGACCAAGACTTATGGTTTGACGACCTAAATCGGTTCCAGCAGTACCAACTCGCTGGATTCCTGCATCGACCAGCAAATCGATTGCGGTGCCACTACCCTGATTCATGATGGGGATATTAATCTCAATCTGCTCACCAACCTGAGGGACTTCTGAAGAATAGGATACATCCGAGAGAATTACAATCGGATCTGAACGAAGATCATTCACATTAACACCCCGAACAGCAAGTGCAAATGGCTGGTCAGCCCGCCCTCCACCATGATATACATCCGAGATACGAACCTGCCAAACACCAGCTACTGCTGAATCGACAAGAACCACCTCGAGGTTGTTCTTATTGTCCGCTGAACCCCCTGGAGCAGAGCGCCCAGATTGGAAGGCGTTACCGAGATATGTCGTGGTACCGTCTGGTGCAATAACCTCCAGATTCAGATCGTTTCTCAATTGGTTATTACTGGAAGAACTTCCCTGGTAGTCAGACCAAGCTAACACCACCTTGAGTGGAGAACCTGATCGTGTCAGGTTGAACTCATAGGTTGCAGAATCGCCGGAACGAAGGGTGGTACGATCATCTACGAAAACACCAGTGTCAGAACCTGGAATGAGAGAGTTTGCAAGGTTTATCCTCCCCCAACCTTCGTTGTTGTTCGGAATATCCCGTGCCCCCATATCCTCGGCACCGAGAACGAGAAGTGCCTTGATGAGAGCGCCCTGTGGTGACGGCCGGCCTGCTACCTCAGTAAGGTATTCGTATACTAAGGCTGCAGCACCAGCGGCATTGGGGGAAGCCATCGAAGTTCCTGAGTACTCGATGTACCAGGTGCTCTTCCACGAATTACCGCCGGTATCCTGTGCATCCTGAGATAGGCAAGAACGAACCCAGGTACCTGGAGCTGCAAGATCAGGTTTGATTCGGTCATCATCTGTCGGACCCTTGCTACTTGATTGAGCAATAGTATCCGGCGCGCTTCCTCCACGGTTATGGTGATTTGCCACAGCAATGGAGTTCTTCGCTGTAGCAGGGGGAGTCAGGCCTGTTGAACCATCATTGCCTGCAGAGTAGAGTACAGTGAATCCATCATAGGACCAGAATTGATCATATTGTGATGTGCGGCTATCGACGTCTGCTGCAGAGGTAGTATATCGCCCATGGTCGCCCTGTGAACCCCATGAATTGGTGTGGATTTGCACATCATCGTTGTATGCTGTACGTAACATATAGTCGACACTGGCACCAGAGAACTGCCCTGTGGAATCATCCTCCATTGCTTGAAAGTAAAGATCGGCCTGAGGTGCTACTCCCGCGTAACCTCCTTTTGACCCATCTCCCAAAACGGTGCAAGCCACGTGTGTTCCATGCCCTGAATGCCTATCCTCAGTAGAGCTGTCCCCCCATGTCAATGACTCGACATAACTGACACGTCCATTCATATCACCATGATCTTGATCTATTCCCGAATCTGCAACAGCTACCTTAACGCCTGAACCGTTGAGATCACTGATGAAGTGAGTTGCAGCATCAGATATGCGCATGTGAGTCCTCGATCGATCGTTGTGTATTTCCCATTGTGGTGGAAATGAAATCCAAGCCACTGCAGGATTATGTGCGAGGATAGGAATGGCTCCTACACTAACCGTAGCCTCGACACGACCATCACCCCATGGTCGAATCTCCTCCGCATCCACCGATGTGATCGAGTGCTGATGGCCTTGGAGGTTGGAGGAGGGCTGGGGTATCCCATCGATATCCCTCCACCCTGTGATTAAAATCCGTACCTCTTCATCGGGTGTTGAAGTATCAACGAAGGTACGAAGTGGTTCATCCACGACTAATCCTACCGAAACCTGAGTCGAGGCAATCACACCTTCAAGAGATGATGCCGAGGAAAAAGCATCGGATACACCTTGGATGAGGAAACCAGTCGGTGGAATCATCGTTCGAACCTTAATGTCAGAAAGTGCGTCCAAAGCGAGCCGTGCCTCCCAAGGATCAACACCACTGTCAAGAGCGACGATGTGGAGATCCTCGCGAATCTCGGCAAAATCTGGGCTAAGAACGGTACTAGAATCCCATCCATTGGTGGAAAGAGAACCGATTACAGTATCCGCACCGGGTTGTCTGAAAGCAATCTCGGCATCGCCTGTCTGAATTGGACTTACACCGCGAATCGAATCGGGATCCGGTTTCAATTCGATTCTCTGATTTTCATTGTCTTCGAATACAATTCCATCATTCATCGGATCAAATTCGACGCTGATGAGGAGAACCTGCAACAGAAGCAGGAGGGCGAGGCTCGTCGCCCTTCCTCGACGAATCATGGTTGAGGGTCCAACACGACGGATTTAGGACTTCTCTACTGTTGTCATCAAAACCAGTGGACATCCGAATGATCACGGAAGGACTCAAAGGCCCATTCTCCAACAGTATGAAGCCAAACCTTCTCCACTACATCCCCACGATGATTTGTATATTCAACCGTGATTGATAACGAATAATTCTCCCATACTGAAGCACCGGCTACGGTGAATTCAAGATCGTCGCCTGCAATAGACACATGTCCAGGAAGATTCGCAGCATCAAAAGATGATGATGCAAGAAGTTCACCATCTAGAGTTTCGAATTGCATGTCAACTCTCAGATCAGTTACTTCTCGGCTCCCAAAATTGTGAACCTCGGCCAACACTACATGACCTGGGCCTCCCTGCATGTAGACAACTTCCACAGCGACAGCATCACGAGGCACGAGGAAATACCATACTCCAAACGAACTGAGTAGGAGAAGCAAGATTAGGCCCGTTGCAAGTATTACTCGGCCCGGGGTTACCGCTGCTGCCACAGTGCGTGCAGATTCCAACGCTCCATGCGCTCTCTCAACATCTGAGAGTGATACTCGACGTCCGGCAATCTCAAGGCTAGTGTCTTCCAATTCAGACTCAAGATCATCCAAATTATCCAAAACCATCAGGACCCACCTCCGAATAACGTGGTACAAAGGGTCAGGACACCTGTTGTCAACGGCTCAGGTACCATGTAATGAGTTGTTGAACCATCGAAGCCTGGTATCACATTAAGCAACGAGAGATCAGAAGCTAATCCGTTGACACCGATTGTAGTCCCTGTTGGGATTCCAGAAGTCTGTTGCGCATCGAGTAGGACTGCGCGTCCATCGAACGTCATACCCATGAAATCAACCGAAGCACGAGCACTCAACACAATCCTTCCACCTTGGACATCGCCAATACGGAACACAGGATAGAGACCTACCTCAGTAAGGCTGATTGTTGCGGATTTCAGATTCTCACCCAATGCCTCCATCTGAATCAGCCGGATACCTGGCTGAGCAGGAACATCACTCTGACGAAGGTAGAGTTTTCCGATACCTTCTCCAGATGATCGAATCGCCAAATGGAAATTCTCATCCAATGATACTGTCATCTCCTCCATCAGATTCTCAGCTAGAAGGACTGTGTCACCTTTCGTGTTGATTGCTCGGCCTGATATTTCCATGTAGAGATCCATGCCTGAACCAGATGCAGAGAAATCGAACTCCGGTACACCTTGGAAGGATGTTGGTTGTGTTATGTCGAAGACATTCGCAGGCTCAGTTGCTAGGTCAATCTCCCCAGGTACATCCTTGAGGAAGATTGTTGCAGGCCACCATTGACCCTCAAACCATTGAAGTTGCTGAAGCATCACTGATCCAACTGAATCACCTTGAATACGCTCTGACTCTGGAACATCCAACGAAACCGAAATCGATTGGCCAATTGAAGCATAGAGATCGATAATCGCAGGAATGTCAGACACGAAAAGTTGTGATCGAGTCCCTAAATCTCGATTTAGAATCGAGGCCACTACGTAGTCAAGACGATGAGAGAGTTGGTAACTAGTAGAGGTGGTAACCTCTGAAGTCGCCCCTATATCCCTTGTCGAGAAAGATGTCTGGATTGCAACCTCAGTTGATTCACCCGGTTGGAAGCCGATTAATGAAAAATCAAGATCTTGGGCGTCGAAACCAGCAATCTGGATGATGAACTCCTCACGTAGAGGTTGCCAATCAGACATCTCTACCTCTATGTTCCATATCTCAAGGCCTGATTCATTCTGGAAACGCAAATCCAACTTGACATCGGGGGCTAGACCGGGGAGCCAAGCACGAACATGGAATCCTTGCTCTTCACCTTCCACACCTGAATTCATCGAGATGCCATGTCTCCATTCCGGCTCGTCTATTCCCATGGAGCCTTGAACTGCATCAACAGTGAGATCGAAATGGCGATCAGCATCAAACTCGAAACCAAACTGGAACTCAGAAGCGGCCTCCTCCCCAGCTTGGCCCGTCACTGTCTCAGACAAATCAGCAAGCACTTGATTTACGGAACGCCCCATCTCTGAAAAGGAGTCCATGAAATCCGCGATTCCTCGCAGTCCTTGGGTTGTGTTAAATTCTGGAATGACAATACTTGGTCCATTCAAATCATCTGTGTTTGGAATATCCATCGATATGATACCGGGAAGTGGATCAATCAAGGCCCTGAGGTGGAGTCCGCGCGTTGAAGGATCATTTGGTCCAGGCACGTGTTGAATTGAAGAGCGGAAGGTCCGGTTACCGTCCACGCGTAACTGGATTGAATCAAGAGCTTCTGGATTCACATCAGTATCCGCTTTGATGAATGTGATTTCAGAAAGATTCGTTATCCGCGCAGAAAGATATGCTGTGTCAGTGAGGCCGTCGTAATTGAACAAGAAATGGTCATCATCCATTGTCTTAGGAGCCGTGTGGTTACTCACCTGAATCTCTACACTAGTCATTGGTTCCGTTGCAACCCATGAGAACGAATCAGCTACCTCCATCTCGAAACTCATTGGTACATCTCGCATGCGGACAACTTGTCGCTGATCCTCGGAAAGTCCGATGTAAGTAATCTCGTCGACAGAGTCGCTTGCATTCCAGAAGGTCTTACTTGGTTGGAGAGACATGGACATTTTGTCAGGTAATGCACTAATCTGCACAATATGGAGTGACGCCCCGATGAGGCTGTCAGCATCATGTTGGATGAAACCAACACGCAATGGCTGAGAATTCACAGTTTCCAACGTGAGCATCTGCTCATCTAGAGATTGATCATCGGAAATATCGGCTGCACTGAAGCCACTAAGACGGATGCTGAGGGCTATTGGCATCAATGGTTCACGTGAATTAGTCCGCCCCTGAACAAGATCCAGATCTCGATCTTCGGACAAAAAGATATGATCCCCAGCCAATGTGGGATGATTAGATGTGCCAAGATCCATCTCAATTAGGTCCAATCTATCTGGAATTCGATTAACTCCCAGATCATCGAACATCTGAAGATGGAATTCCGTTCCTTCAAGCCCCCCACCAGCCTCTAGCCCTCCGGAGAGGGCTTCACCAAGCGCCTGTGGGACGGCATTCAACGCTGAACCAATATTGATGAATATGTCAACGAGATTGAGAATAGTCGTATCTAGAATACGGGAGAAGATATCCAAACTGGCACCGTTGGGGTCATCTAATGTCGCATTCGTTCCTTCATCTCCACCATCGATTGCAAAACTCCCGAAAAGAACGAGAGTCGTTGGGATTCCAATCAACCGGGTACGTATCTGGCGTCGGTCCTCATCGGCGCCTTCTCTGAGGAACCAAGAACCGTAATCAATTTCCGTAACAGATTGGACTGATCGGATTACAACCAGCGATTGCGGAGGATCAGCAGGGTTCACGGGGAGACTGGGGTCATTTGCATTCGGCGAGTTGTCCTTGCTAAAATTCTTGATTGCAATAATCAATCCTAGTCGTTCTGGGAGCCGACCCGGAAGTTCGGGGGACTTATCCGAACCTAGCATCTTGAAAACGCGCTCAATCTCAAGCTGATCCAATGATCCTGCGGGCATCCCACGCAGCCACCCTGCACTCTCTGTCACGTTACCGAAAGAGCCGTCAATGGTAGATGGAGCAACGTTTCTTCGGTCCTCATGGAAATGAACATGGATATCCGCTCTTCGATCTGCAAAGTATTCTATCGAAGTGAGTGAGCCCTCTCCTATGTCGGCTGCAGTCGTAGACAGTACAGAATCCGTTCGTATAACGAGATCCACTTCTGATGGAATTCGGTCGTCGAAAATGGGTGGATGTGCACTGAATTCGATATAGGCGACCTCGATTGCTTCACGTTGTCCATTAACGGGTTCATTCAAATGTACATATCCGAATCCTGCTTGCGTCCCACAACCATGTAAAATCGGATTGGCATCGACATCGAAGACCGGATCATATCCCGTTGGACAAGCAGTGGTCCCTAGAGTCTCCAGATGGATTGCATATGGAGCAGCAATAGAGACAATTTTGATCCCTGAGGTGTCCACGCCAAGGAGACCCAGTAATCCTAATGGACCATTCAAGGCACTAAGGACCGTTCCAGGGGCATCGAACCAAATTCTCTCGATGCCAACCTCAAGAGATGTATCTTCTGGAGGTATTGTGTAGTGGGTATCGATGACCCAAATGTAACTTGGACCAGGCGAACCAAAGAACAAGGATTCAGAATAGGTGAATTGTTTGAACAGAGAGACACGTAAGGTCTTCATGGAATCCCATACTGCATCTCCCGCCTCTGATTCGGGTGTTTCATCACAGTCGGCATCGAAAGTCGATACGCCTCCATTGAACATCTTCACGTTGAACTCAATTGTCGGCTCAACCCAGATATTTGTACCCTCAACACCCCAACCATCACCTGAATCAATGGCAATTGTAAGCCCTACAGATATGTCGTATCCACAATCTCCTTCCTCTGTAAGATCGCCAGAATTCTGGTTTGTCGATGTGGAGCCATCATTCAAGAGATTGTCAATATCGATTTCATGGAGGAAAGGGTCGGGGGTAGGTTGACCTGGTAGAGGAGGGAAAAGCGAAAGTAAACTAGCAGAGAAATCGATTACTTCGAACTTATCCACAACTTCTCCGTTAACGGTCTCATATTGTGTCCAGATGACATAATCGGTGATGTTAATCAGTGTATTGAGGATGCTATCAGTAGCCCCAGGCGGTGCACTCGAAGGATCAAGAATAATCTCGTATGGACTCGGATGCTGTACCGGTTCTATGGTGATGTTCTTCCATGTGGCATCGGGGATTGGATTGTCCGCTGATCCCAACGCATCTGATGAGGAGGAATTACGAATTGAGGAATCAACTGAGCTCATCGAATTTGCAGCGAGGGCTCCCTCGCCATCATCGATGAGTAATTCCGAACGAGTATCAAGGGCACCGTAGAGTTCTGCGAGGACGCCGAAATCTCGATTGTCAATCTGAATTGCCCCACTAACCGCCGGAACGGGGAGCCACACAGAGAGAATCATGATGATGACTAATACGAGGCTCTTCCGGGGAAGATTGCGCTCGACTAAGGGAGCCATCGATTGTAACTTCGACGAACTCATCTTTAGGCTATTCCCGTGGTTGTGCTTCAAAGGCTCATCGAGATACTGTTTGTATCTCGCCGCAAGAGGGGCATGCGGTGCGGCCAGAACTACGTTCTGACGGGAGTTCAACCTTGAAACGGGCCTCACAGGAAGTGCAGGTTGCTTGCACCATCAAAGAATGAGATGATTGCACCTCTGATGAAGAAGAGGGAGATACTGTAGAATCTGTATCAAAGTCTGGAATCTCGATTCCAAGCCTAGACGGGGCAGGATTAGGAGTAGAAACCCTAGATTTCTCAGCCGCTAAAGTGCTATTAGAATCATTATCGATAGTTTTCTCCTCTACAACAGGAACCTCATCATCCTCTGAAAAAAGATCATCCAACACGGGCGAACTACGGCTATCCGATTCGGTTGATGTTGTGGATGAGTAATCACGTTGAGCAATACCTGCAATGGATGCGAAATCTTCGCCATTACTCCTGGAAGCAAACATTGCTGCCTGCTCCTCGGCTGTTGGCGGAGGAGCGGACGCGGCAGCCTCTTCTTCTGCCTGACGTTCAGCGAGGAGGCGGGCAGCAAGCTGATTCGTACTACGGCGCCACAGAAGAATTCCGACGGCGATTGCGAAAGGAATGATAGTGAACAAAAGGGTAACAAAAAGTGTACCATGAGGAAATCCGCTTCCAGTATCTTCTGCATCGGGGTTGAGGATAGTAATGGATGTAGATCTTGATGTAGATAGGCCCGCATCATTGGTTGCAGTACAAATTACGAAGCGGCTACCTGCCGATGTAAACTGAATCTCTACCATACTTCCATTTCCATCTACATCATCATCTGGGATACCATTACCGTCGGAATCAACTGTGCTGTCAAAGTCCCACGTGAAATTAAGTTCGGAATCTTCTGGATCGGATGCCGTAGCAGAAAAGGTTGCTATTGCTCCATACTCCTTTGAGGCCGGCCCGGTGACATTATCGATGATAGGAGCGGTGACATCAGACACTTCGATATTAGCGGTGTCCTCTTGTGTATTTCCAGCTCCATCATGCACCACAAGTGTCACAGTATGAGGCCCTACATCCGATGCAGCATCGAAGGAATGAGTGAAACTTGACCCTGAACCATTACTACTCTGCTCTAAGAGTCCATCAACGAACCATTCCTCCTTCTGTACGAAACCGTTGTCTGTGGACCGAGCTGTGATAGTGAATGATTCACCGACTCCACGATCGATGATTCCCGATACTAGAATCTCTGCTGTAGGCTTTGTTTGATCAACGACTGTGACTTGAAGAGAGTTCGTTGCACTTCTGCCGTCGATTGAATCTACAGTGACCTCAACAGTCCTGACACCCTCAGTTGTCCAACACAAATCAACACTGGAACCTGTCGTTGATGTAGCGCAATCTGCTAGTGCGGTATCCCATGCGTATCCGTTCTCAGCAATTTGATTCCAATCATCAGGAGAACCACTGGCATCGATGTTAACGATCTGGCCTACATCCACCTTTAGGAGATCTGTCGTGCTTGTGAGAACTGCATCCACGACTGGGAGAATGGAGAGAACAACTCCGACGCGTGCGGAAACAGCACCGGAACCACCGCCATTGGGTGAAGCCGTGTTATCGACCATAAGGTGGAGAGGTTGGTCGGCATGGACTGAAGGAACTGACCAAGATCGAGAACTAGAAGTGGTGATGGAGAGAATCTCCGTGTCAGAAATGCGGAAGTCGTTGGAACTGTCTTGAAGATAGAGATCGCGCTGCTGCTGTGTCATCAAAAAGACATCTGGGGCTCCGTCAATTGCAAATGTCTCAATCAGTACCTGTGTTCCTTCCATGAAAGAGAACGGCCCCGCCAAATCCACACCCTCGTCCGTATCAAGATGAGTCAGAGTATCGTGTAGCGTCCAAGAACGGATTGTTGCAGGGCCATATGTAATCGAGCCAGATGCAGAGGACCCTCCTAGAGCGCCTTGATCGTCATCTTGAGGATGATCCAGATTATCGATTATGAGAATCCAAGATGTCTGACTTCGATCCTCTGGGGCTGTCCAACGCCAATCAGCAGTTCCATTGAGCAACTCAAGCGTACCGGTCTCCGACCATACGTTTTCTGAACGGTAGGATTGATCGTTTGAGTATACGGCATATCCTGCAGCACTAAACATCAGTACATCCACTTCAACATCGGAATCGAAACCAAACTGAATTGTGTCGCCGGGAGTGATACTACCAAGATCGAACATAATACAATCTTGATCGGGAAGAACCCATGCACCATCACCCGAAGCCTCCGAACAGTCCTGAGTTCGGGCTGAAGTGGCCAATGTCGTCGGAACTGCAGCAGAAAAAAAGAGAAGAGTGACTAGTAGAATCACCCGACGCATGGTGCCGAACTAAACGTGCATCTCTTGAATCAAACCGCTAAACGCTTCATTCCAATCCAAGGTGGAGAATGTTGGCCCAAGCATCCGCAGTCCGACGATCTACTCGAATCATTCCATCACGGTCTACTTGTAATCGGTCCCCATCCTCCAACAAATGACAGTTTGGATGAATCTCTGCCGCTTCATCACCTAGATGTGACAAATCTTGGAAGCGAGAAGAAAAGTGGTTCAAGGCGACCAGTCTAGCACCCATCTCCACACCTACATGGGCCGCCTGTCTAGCAGTACTATGGCCGTAAGCAGAAGCTTGCTCCTCATGCGCGTCGTCAAATGTTGCTTCATGCACAAGAACATCCACTGGCCCAATAGATTCGTTAAACGAGGAGACATTTGCAGCAGTGTCACCTGAAAGAATCAATGTCCTCTCTTGCCTACGCGGACCCCGATGTTCATCCGAATTTGAATCCTTAGCAATGTCTCTGATGGCATTCTCGTCAAGGCCTGATGCACGTGCATCCTCGATATTAAATCGCCCAGGAACACTGGGTGTACGGACCCTATAGGCAATCGATGGAACACCATGATTGGTCTGAAAAGCATGGAACAAAGTGCCATCAAGATTGAGAATCTCAACTCCGTCTATTCCAATATCATCCACTGGATGCAGATTCCATTCCACATCAAATCTCAACGTACCCTCCTTTCCACCATGTCTACGCCACCAGTCAAACTGAATGGCAAGATCTCCAGGATGAATTCCAGAATCTAGACTCGGTGCACTATTATGTCCCTCTTCGACCCAACGAAGAGCCGCTCTAGACGTTGGTCCATGGATAGCTAATGGGGCGGTTCGGCCGTCTTTATCCATCGTATGAAGCATAGGGAGAAGCCCCCAACAATGATCGAGATGCCCATGTGTCAGCAACACTGCACGTACACGGCCTAGGCGTGTCCGATCCTCTGATCCAATTCGTCGCAACCATCGATCATGGACCGCAATTCGTTCCTGCATTCCTTCGCCACAATCGACGAGTACAGCCCCACCTGGCGTCATTAAGTAGGACCCAGAAACACTCCTTCCCTTGGTCGGTTTAGCCGACGAGGTACCGAGAACATGGAGGGAAAGCACGTTGAAGGAGCCGGGGGCTTCGCTCATGAATCCATCCGAATGTCTTCAACGAGACTTAGGTACTGGGGTCTGAGGGAACCAACGGAGAAGAACGACATCACCAATGGAACGGACCCAACGCCATGGAATGGCGATATGCACGCCATCTTCGACAAGATGAACTGGTGGATTTGTGACGAAGAGATGGGTGATCGATGTAGTCTCCGTCTCGACAATTGCATCATGAACGACACCGAGTGCGCGCCCATCCGGGAGAATCACGGGTAAGTTTCGCAACTGTTCCGCTCGGAGGTCTGACATCAGGCGTCAAACAGAGGTGCCCATCATTGAACCTTATCCGAATCAGAGACGATCACTTGCCTCGATTCTTGTTGGCTGCAAGGCTCGGGCGGAGTTTCTCTGCACCCTTACCCTTGTTGAGGAGTCCACGGCCGCGCTTACCAGCGCTGGTCTTACCACGGTACGCACGACCACGGTTGCTGGAGTTAGTAATCGCACCAAGGTGCTTATCAGACTTGATTGCAGGGTGGGCAGGATCGATACAAATGACTTCGAAGAACTTGTTCTTACCATCTTGGCCGACCCAATACGAGTTGAGAACCTCAAGATTTGGATAACGACGGGAGACGCGCTCCTCAGCAATACGTTGGATGGACTTAGCCATCGTAATCTTCCGAATACCAGCCTTAGATGGCTTCCGCTTCATGTGGATCTTACCCTTACGTAGTCCACCACGGCGAGCGCGGGTTCGAATCATCACAACACCCTGCTTTGCCTTGTACCCCATACGACGCGCCGCATCGATACGAGTAGGCTTGGCAATACGCTGGAATACCGGTTCTCTGCGCCACTGAGCTTGGCGATCACGACGGTGATGGGTGGACATGTTGGCCTTGGGCCGCTTCCACGCTTCTCGGACGTGATGATAAGCTGACTTGGCCACGTCATACACCTCTGAGCAAGCAGCCGACATTCCCCCCATATAAGAAGAATCGGGCCAGACAACGCAGTCGTCTTGGCTGAATCATGTTCGGTTTATACCCTCTCAATGTGCACTTACTTTAGCATGTCTACCACGGCTTTCGAACATCATAACAGGGTTACCTGTCAAATCTGTGGTGGAGGCATAAATCGAGAACTTGATAGTGGGGAAGTGAGAGTTTTTCACAGTGCTTGCAAAATTGCTGCAACATCGGTAAAAATGGAGGGACGCTTGCCTTTACCGTGCGAAACCGCATACCGTAGAGCTGTTAAAATCATAGATAGTTGCGAAGGAAATACCGATTTTGACCGTTGGGATGCTATCAAGAAAGCAATGGTGAATCTACCACTGGTCAATGCGGTTCAGCCTAATCTAAATCTGAAAGACAAATGGTCTGATGAGGAAAGAAGGCAATGGGAGATTTTAGCTGAAAAAATAGGAGATGCGGATTTTGTTAAGATAATGGCTACGAAGAAAGCATTCGGCATGAAATCAATAGCCGAACTCCCAATTCCCAATGGCTATCTGACCTTCGATATCCACGCATCCGAACTGGTTCAATCTGGACACATCGGAAACCGTGCAGTCCCCCTCTTTGATCTCGGATATCTCATCTCATCTGGTGAAACGAATGGAGCACTAGGCTCAGGTTTCAATGATTGGAAGGCAGTCATTCAATGCTTGTGGGCCATCGGTTCTGGACCTTGCATGGAAGGCTCATTTTATACAACTCAATCAATGCAGAAATCAAAGACACTTGTTGAAGGCCTATACAGCATACCTGGCCCATGGACTGCAAATCCATTCTCGGCAATTCATGCTTGGCTCAGTGTGGAATACAGTGATGGTGGACACCCATTCCAAGTAGACCATTGGCTCGCACGAAATCGACTGATTTCCTTCCTCGGAGGGCCTGTAGTCCATGCATGGGAACAGTTACTCGTCGGGGACGAAAAGGAAACTACGAGAGTTGTATCTAATAGTGGCACCTTGACGTGCCTGAAGGGAGAACTCTTCCTACCCATACTGCGGGGAAATGAAATTGAACTCATCGATGTACCACTTGATCTCGACCTCTGGAGGATTCTAATTACCCTCAAGATGTATCCGTATGACACCGAGTTAGGAGACCTTCTACTTGCCCTCGGCCATTGTTGGGAAGGAAAACGAAAAGCCCCCGACGACGCAAACGCTCGTTCTCTTCGTTTACTCAATTCTGTAATGGAGGCAGAGGCCGATTCAATGCAAGTTGTGGATGATTACATCGTTGTTGAAGGGCAATCTGGCCTCGGGCATCGGTTGAAAATAACCTCAGAACAAAAAATGCATATTCAGTCTTACCGAAGCATGGACGTGGCAATGAATCCAGACCAAAATGAGGTATATTTTGAACCATGTATCGATATGAAAGATTCTCAACCAATTGGCGACATGATTGTGACGTATGTCCTCACTCTCCGAAACGATATCGAGACAAAAACCAGAGTAGAAACACTGGAACCGGCAGTGGATATTCGATTAGCCTGCAAATCGGTTCCAACCGCAGTTACATGGGCTAAAGCAATGGAAACTCATTACCGTGACATGGGTGAGGCAAATGATTGGTTTCATGGGGATGATGAATATCTCGAATTTAACCCAATGGAAGTTGAAGGGTGGGATGACGAAGTAGAGGATGTTGATGAGGCTGATGAAGAGCCTATATTCGCTGGTTGGAGTCAATCAATGATTGATGAATTCCTCGAGAATATTGACAGAGATGAACGATAATAGTAGAGATTCAATCGTCAATATATGCATCCTTAGCGCCAGCAACATCCGCCTTCCGAATCTCAGCCAACTGGCGCAATGCTTCCATCGCCACTTCAGGGTCCTTGCTAGATTGGGCGATTTCGGTTAAGGTAGAGATGATTGCTTCCGAACCCTTCGCTTGAGCTTCGACACGTACGCGCTCCCTCTCTGCCTCCATAGTCAGCCGTTCCTTCTTACGCTGCTGTACCGCATCGAACATGTCCATTGCAGCCTCCTTACGTGTGCGCTCGGCTTCGAACGTAGGCTCTTGGAGAACTCGCTGGCGTTCAGCCTCAATCCGGGCAAGAGCTAACTGATGATCACCGTCGAGAATTTCCTCAGTGCGACGGAGGTCCTGACGGTCCTGATGTAGTGCCTTAACTTGTTCCCAGCGTTCATTGTCAATATCTCCCTGAGCGCGAATCCGAGCGAGTTCCATCTCGGCCTTAGCGCGTTCATCCGCTGCGAGTGAAGCCATTGAGGCACGTGCCTCCATTTCGGCTCGCATTAGATTCGCCTGGAGAGAACGCTCCATTTCCATTGATGACTGCTCGTCTACAATCGCATTCTTCTCAGCGAGAACTTCCAAATCGGCCCGCATCTGAAGCACTCTCTCAGCCTCAGTAACGCTCCAATTGATGAAACTCGATTGAAGTGTCATCCCTAGTGATTCCATGGTTCCACGTGTGCCCATCTTGATATCCATCATGAGGTCCTCTGTAGCTCCCTGATCCTTGAGGTCCGCCTCCAATGTCTCTCGCACACGAGGTGCGATAGTAGCGTTGACCTCTGCCTCAATCCTCGACACCAAATCTCCAATTGTGATATTCATTGTGCCTTTCGCGGGAATCTGGAGAAGACGTGGGATCGTTTCTCTCGTAAATACTGCACGAAGAACAACGAATCCGTTTGCAGTACGGCCATCTTTCGTAATGGCAGAGACCTTGATGATCATCTCATGAGGTCCAAGGAAAGCAAACAGGAAACTGCGCTTCGGGTTTCCTCGACCAAACATCTTGGAGAGAAGGCCGGCCTCAGGGTTGACTTCCATATGACGCTGAGATGCGACGCCTGCAATCTTACCATCCTCAATTACAACGCAGGCCTCATTGGGTTTCAGAGTAACTTCTGCGCCGTCTGCGACTTCTCTG
>DAFJ01000017.1 GCA_002497905.1 Euryarchaeota archaeon UBA251 | reverse complement strand
ACCCGGTCCCATTCCGAACCCGGAAGTCAAGCCCTTCTGCGTCGTTTACGGTACTGTGGTGCGAGAGCCCACGGGAACTTGCGTCGTTGTGGCTTTCTTCGATACTTCGACTCTGGTCGCCTTCGGGCGGCCAGAGTCACCTCTCCGCACGGACCGATTCACTCGAATCGGTCCAACTCTAAACTCTCTGGGCGGCAGCCTCAAAGACATTCGATATGAGCCCGAGGTGTTCCCATGGCGATTCAGACAGGCGACGTTATGGGTCATTCCTTGGTGGGGGTCCAGCTTGCTGCGATTGGCGACGTTCTGTTCGCACCTTATGGTGTAGACAAGGAGGAGCTTGAAACAATTGCTTCAGGCTTCAATCTTGAACCTGTTAGATTGACCATTGGAGGTTCATCTCTTGTTGGTTCTTTGATGGCAGGGACTAGGAAAGGTATCGCAGTTGCAGACATTGCATCAAAGGAAGATATAGATCGTTTACTCAGCTATACTACTGGCGTTGTCGTGATGGAGAGTGGTGTCAATGCTGCTGGAAATCTAATCTCAGCAACAGAGAAGGGCGCAGTGGTCAGTAAATCAGTGCCTCAGCCAGGCGTCGATGCAATATCAGATGTTCTTGGCGTCCCCGCAGTCCGTACAACTATTGCGGGCATGCATAATGTGGGGAGCCTTATTGTCGGGAACTCACATGGAGCTCTTGTCCATCCTGATGTGACGGAAGAGGAAGTAGATGTTGTTGAGAAAGTCCTAGGTGTACGTGCAATGGTTGGAACTGTTTGCTTCGGATCTCCAGAGGTAGGTAGTGGCTGTGTTGCTACTGATTCCTATGCATTTGTAGGAGATGGCACCACTGGTCCTGAACTCAATCGGATTGAAGATGCTCTAGGTCTCATCTGATTAATCATCCAATCTTAACGGTACCTTCATGGTTCGATTTTGTTGTGGCATGGGCATGGGCGAATTATTGTATTCTGGTAAAGTGAAGCAGGTCTGGAGCACAGAGGACCCGAATGTCATAGAATTCCGATACACGGATCAGATTTCTGTCTTTGATCAGATTATTCCCTCACTCATACCTCGCAAGGGTGAATCTCTCAATAGATCATCATGTCATTGGTTGAAGATGGTCGAAGATTCCGGTATCTGTGATACTCATCTCATCGAGATGACTGCACCCGATCGGGTGCGTGCAAGACGATTTGAGGTCATTCGGGAGCCAGGTGCGATTCCTCAAGATATGGAGAACGTCTTCGTTCCACTCGAGGTTATTTGTCGACACCATCTTGCGGGTTCAGGATGGCGGCGATACAAGAGAGGCGATGCCACAGCTGAGGATTTCGGTTTCCCCGCAGGAACAGAACTCAATGAAGGAGTCAAACTCCCAAATCCATACGTCGAGGTGTCGACGAAGTTCGAGGCTTTTGATCGTTTATTGGATCGGGAAGAGGCTCTTCAGATTTCGAATCTTCGTGAGGATGAATTTGATGCCATCCTTGAGATTGTCGTCAAGATTGACGAATTAATCCAATCAGAGGTCGGAAAGCGTGGGCTCATCCATGTTGATGGTAAGAAGGAGTTTGCTCTGGGGCCAGGGCGAGTTCCAGTACTCGTAGATAGTTTCGGTACTTTGGATGAAGATCGATGGTGGGATGCAGCCGCATATGGCGATGGCGAGATAGTTCAGTTATCGAAGGAGTTTGTACGTGCGCATTACATTGAGACGGGCCATCACAAGGCGTTGTATGAAGCAAGAAACACAGATTCGGATGAGCCCCCCATCCCAGCTCTTCCACAGAGTGTAATCGATGATACCGCAGCACTCTATGCCTCGATGTTTGAACGCCTGACCGGTGAATCATTCTAATCAGCGGTGTTCTCGAAGAAGGATTCCAGTACCTCGTCGTTCAGCCGCTCTTAGATGGAGCACGAGAAGTCGAACAAGGTCTGTAACTGCACCATCGAATGGTTCGTCCTTATGAATCCGCCAACCACCCCCTTGTAAGGAGGTGCGTAAATCAACTACTTCTGTAGCTGAGAGTGCTCCTCGAAGAATCATTCCTCCAGTACCGGTGTTACATGGGTGGTCATCGAATCGATGATTGAGTGCGAAGAGAAGTTCTGTCACACGTAGATTGTCTTCCGTTGGAAGTACATTTTGAATCATGTATTCGAGGGATGTCTCATCATTTGGCATCCTTCCGAATGCTTCCCTAGAGATACGTGTTTCATCGAGTGGAGGACGTAGACGTCCTGTGTCGTCTTGATCAATTAGTAGGACGAATAGGAGGTTGGCTGCATCTAGGGTTGATTTACCCACATGGTGAGCCCAGCGTGTTTCAATTGATGTAGGGGCCAGAGATGGTTCGGTAGGTTCAGACGCACACCAATCGGCGAATTTCAATGGGTCCACGTCAAGGATAGGGTCGAGAGTGACAAAGACAGCAGACATTTGCTCATCTCCTTCTGCTTGAACGCTGTTCCTTACGATATTCAAGTTCGATGATTTTACGTTCAAAGGGATCTGTAACGCCTTCTAAGCGTCTTTCAAGTTCAGTAGGTTCAGTTGTCGCCACTTCAACGATTTCTTCAACCTCATCTATGAGATGTATTTCATCTTCGGTTTCTTCAGAGGTATCGTCTGATGAGATAGTTTCGTTCTCCTCATCGGAACCTTCGAGTTGAATCGAATCATCCTCTTCCTCTTCTTCCATATCCATCTTTGATTCTTTGACATCTCCCTTCTTCTCAGATAGTTGTGTTTTTCCACTCTTTTTCTGAGGTTTACGAGTCGGTACTGTATCCGGTCTGACGAAGCCAACGAACCAAAGTATAGCAAGGACGATGGCAGCTGTGGTGGCTGCGAAGATAGTATCTGAGGATGCCTCAATTGCACCTTGACCATCGGTAAGGGTGATGCTCTTTTCATCATCGTTCGGCGTAGAGTCGATGTCCCAAGGGGTTGCACAAGTCAGCGTTGCTGTGATTTGCTCGCCATCTTCGATTTCTATAGGGCGTTCGATTTCGACGCTTGGGTTGAGGAGGCCTCCCATGTCAATGGATTGTATGAGGGACCATGTACCGGTACTCGTGGTATAAGTTACTGAACATACTGCGTCGGGGAGTTCGATTGATCGAGTCGTAGTAAGACGGAGTGTCTGTGATGAGCCTACGCCAGAAGAGGTGAATGACGAGATGCCGATATTCCAGTCGTTATTCCTGATGACGTGTTCGTCTACATCTTCGTCAATCAGACGTCCTTGAGCATCACGGAGGATTACTGTGATACTGTGGTGTCCTACGGTAGGTTCCCAGGTTGAATTAAGGTGAATTGAACCACCTTCGCCTGCGGCTATTTCACTTGCAAATGAAGCAAGAAGTGCGCCACTGTCGTCGATTACTAGCATGGTATATCCATAGGCGTCGGTACCATTCACTATGGTGCAAACGGCTTCAACAGAGGTTCCGTTAAGATTGGATGAACAGATGGCACTTCGTTCTGATGCTTGAGTACTGAATGCCATTCCATCAAGTGATTCTCCGGAGATTGTCGCTGTAATGCTACCTGATGATCCGATAGTGTATATCCATCCTGAATCGCTAGTGGGCAGGGGACCAGTAGTTCCAATACGAACTGTTTCAGATGTCGACGAACCATAGAATGACATCACCCATAGGTCACTTTCCATTCCAACAATAACTGGCGTAGTTGCCCACGAACGAGTAGTGATGACTGGGTCCAGTGCAAATTCTCTCTGATTATTTCCATCGTCTGTGGTAATCACAGTGATTGTCGGCATCGTGCCTGTCTCGTTTGGGGGCGTCAGATCAATTGGGACACCTCGAATCTCACCTATTGCAAGGTGGATACTCTCTGGATGTTCTACAGACCAACCAGCACCTGTTCCCTGTACCTCGATGTCGATTGTAGTGGGTGAATTTCCTAGGTTCCGAATCCAGAGGAGTGGCATCCCACCATCTTGAGTGATTATCCAGTCAGTATCTCCGTCTAAGATGTGGTTATGCACAGCATCTACTCGGATCGGTAGTGTAGTAGTTGAGGTCCCTGAACCATCCGCATTTCGTAGGATGATGTTGAGTTCGACAGCAGCGCCTGCAATCGTGGCCTCAGGTGGTGTGATGTTCAATCGCATTTGTCCGGATTCTCCTGGAGATAGAACGCCAGGCATCTCCAATACGCTGACATTCCATCCTAAAACTCCCTTCACGAATGTGTTAGCATAGGGTTCTGCAGGAAGGTTCCCATTTTGGACCACGATTAGTTCGATAATCTCGCCCTCGGGAGCGATATCGAGGTCTATACCTGTCGCGACAATCGACCAAGAGGGAGCGTGCCCTACCTCAATGCGATGTGATGGTCCTTCTAGTACCTGAATATCGCCAGCGAGCGCAGTCCAATCGATGGTCATCATACTGCCATTCCATGCGTCCTCTGGGATGCTGATGTTCAACAATAGAGTGGAGTTTTCGCTGACATCCAAGATTGGAGATGATGCTCCCTCAATAGTCCAAGAGCTTGCAGGGTCTCCTGGAACGGATTGGAGGACCCCTCCACCAGTGAGATTGATTTGGTCGTCATAATTTCCGATATTTTCGGCCATTACAGGAATAGATACAGTATCTCCTGGAAGGGCGATAATTCGACGGTCTGTTTCATCTGTGTACAAAGGCATTGATGGATCTGGAGCACTGTAGTCCCATGCATGGTCTTGCTGGACTTCATAGAGAATTTGAGTTGTGCCAATGACGGAGGTATCTCCAAGAGAAATCATCTCGAAATTCACAGTGAATGGGATTCTTGCCGGGGTGCCAAATGGTGCGTTGATTGTAGCGGGAATAGAGGTGGAAACTCCAGGTTGAAGTGTCAATGTATTGACTGGGAATTGGATGGTTATGTTCTCTGAATTTGATAGATTTCCATCTATATCGACAGTACCGATAATCTGGTATTCATCTACACCATTTCCATGGTTCTGGAAGGAGAGTATAGTATCGATAGGGGTGCTGGTCTGTATGTACGTTTTCCCAGTGAATTCTCCTGTAGGGTTGGATGGGTTACTAATCGTGGCACGGTGAACCTGTAGGACGTTGAGGCTTAGGTTAAGATCTGCAGCTGTGTCGTTTCCTTCTTGAGTGGAAAATGAGTGAATCAAGGGGGGTGCAGTTGGTGGTAAGTCAACGAAGAGTGAACCGTTGAACGAACCATTCGAACTGCGTGCATAGAGGCGGCCAGATTCTACGTTTAGATCTCCTGATCCAGACAGTATCCATCCACTCTGTGAAGCGAGCCCTGCAGCGTAAAGGTCCCATTCCATTTCCTGATCACCTGGGTTAAGAATTCCCTCGATGACCCATTCTATCTCGGGTCCGGATTCGACAGGTTGGACACGGTCATGAGATGGACGTGCTGCGATTTGACTCGCGACGAATGTCACTAGTATTGTTTCGCATTCTCGTTGTTCTCCAGACCCGATGCAAATCTCGAAATCAGAATTTTCGCTTTCTCCTAGGTTGGCATTTGATGGCACACTGATGGCCAAGGATAGATGCTTGACCTCTCCTGGTTGAAGAGTTAAGCTAGAGATCGAATTCCAGTTCTGTCCAGGATCTTTTAGCACCATTCCATTACCCCATCCAGTGCTTCCAAAGGTCAAACCAGTCGATGTCTCGACAGCATTACCGAGGTTCTCTATTAGTATCCAAGAATGCGCGATGCCACCTGGTATTCCCCAGCCCATAGTGGAAGATGTCTCCATTGGGCCTCGGAGAGATATTCCTCGAGTCCGATTTGCTTCCACAGGGACTGTAGCGAGTACTTCCAAAGTGGTATCCTCTGAGATGGTGAGTCGTAGGTTTACGGTGCCTGAGTCAGAACCAAGGGCAGACGCAGGGGCAGTGATACGGAGGCGTGGATTCCACTCCTCGTTTGAATCGAGTTCCACATTTGTTATTGCGTCCAGAGGTACCACAGTCCAGTTCTCTGGCAGATTGGTTGAATCAATCTCAATACTCCAAGTTGAGGTATTCTTCCCTATGTTAGTAATGGTAAGGGTGACGTCTTCTGATGCGCCAGGGTTGACTCGGACTAAACCTCCTTGGATGCCAACGGAGGCGGAAAAAGGCTCCATGACCTCAAGTGTCCGATTCTGTTGGTTGTTATCCACCCGTGTCTCTGTGAGGTTCCCTAATGGGTCAATAATCACTGAGAATGTATGGTTGCCGAGATTGCCTGACCAGTCGACACTAATTCGATCAAAGGTTCCAGTCCCGCTGGGATTTGCCGGTTCGAGGGCCTGGATACGTTCACGCCCAATTTCAATACCATCAGCATAGAGGGCTACGTCTACAGGTCCATCTGTGGCCACCGTTCCGGCATTCTCTATGAAGGCGGTCACTGTTGTAATTTCTCCAGGATCTGGTTCAGGTGGGTCGAATTCGATACCTCCTCCGTCAAGGAAGGGGCGAACATCCGCCGCACCGTGAGATATCACCAAATCTCCAATGACAATATCCATCATCGCATCACCGTCGATGTCTGCCAATGCGGCTGCAGCCCAAGTCCGCGTTTCCAGTTCCATTTCATTACTCCAGTTCAATGAGACAGCTGCACTAGTACCGTCGTCGCCGTCAAAGGCATGCAGGCTTTGGCCGTAAGGGACCATTAATTCAGGTTCTCCGACGCCATCGATATCCATCCAGAATGGAGGGGCGACTGCAATTTCATCGTTTAGAGTTCCACTCGATGATTCTAATGTTCGTCGCCAACGTTCTATGGGTGTTGATTCGACATTTGTGCAACCTGTTAGTCCATCGCGGGAGCCAGTATTACTTCTCCAAGTAATCCAACACACGCGATCGTCCATCCCATCTCCATCCGCATCATAGACAACAGGGGGGGCATCCGCGTAGCCGTCGTAGGCGTTGAAGGACCAAATCTCTGCAGCGTTAGTCGCCTCTATTGCGATGAACTCTGCTCCATCTACGGGGCCATTTCCTCCTGCATCCGTTGGAATCGTTAGGATGAGTTCAGGGGCATTGTCGGAGTCTAACTGTGCAACAATCGGGCCCGGTAGTCGAATCTGTGGGGCGTTCGAGCTACCGCCGTCTAGATTGCCAAGGGATGAGCCCCCGCTCCATTCGGATGCGCCTGTGGATCCATCTAGACGCCATGCCCACATGAGGCCATCATTCTCCTCAATCGATGTTAGGAATACAGATGCAGTGTTTTCACTCAACTGCGCAAATGTGAGGTCGGATGGGTGTGATCCTTCCTGTATTTCTGCTCGCCAGTTTTCCTCAGGTGAACCAGTCATTGGTAGAGATATGGATAGGATAACCGGTGTATCTGTTGCTTCTGAGATTGCTGCGATGGCCACCTCTGGATTCCCGTCTAGGTCGAGATCCGCGACTACGGGTTGCGCAGTCGGGTGATGGTCTGAGGGCCATCCCGTGTTCGCGCCTACAGAGTGTTCCAA
>DAFJ01000084.1:9832-10021 GCA_002497905.1 Euryarchaeota archaeon UBA251 | reverse complement strand
CAGATAGAAGGAGGTATGGAAAGATGGTAACTATCGTTGAAGGAATCGATGATTCTGCAATTGACATCCATGACCTCGCAAAGACACTCAAGAGTCGGTGCGCTAGTGGTGGGACCGTTAAGGGACGGACAATTGAACTCCAAGGCGACCACAAGAAGCGTGCCTCGAAGGTACTCGAGCAGAACGGCT
>DAFJ01000084.1:0-9527 GCA_002497905.1 Euryarchaeota archaeon UBA251 | reverse complement strand
CGAAGGTACTCGAGCAGAACGGCTACACGGTGGAGGTGCGTTGAATGGAAATTATTCGCCTCCCTTGGTTATCTCGTAATCTTAGAGTTATCAGTTCTGATGATCCAAGCCTTGATGGTGTAGATGGCTGCGTTTTGGACGAGACGCGCCGCACAGTTGTTGTGCAGAAGGGAGAGCGAGAAATTCGCATTCCAAAGTCCGTTATCCGATTCTCGATTGATGGTTCCGATACCATCGATGGGCGTTCTGTGTGTCAGAGGCCAGAGAATCGTATTCATATGAATTGGAGGATGAAGTGAAATGACCACACCCCGTGATATCGGCGTCGACGTGAAGGCACCTGAGGGCGAATGGGACGGCAGTAAGAACTGTCCGTTCTATGGAAGCCTCCGCGTGCGCGGACAGATTATCGAAGGACTTGTTGCAAGCGTCGGGATGAATGATTCGATTATTGTGCAGAATGAGCGGATTCGCTCGATGAAGAAGTACGAGCGATACGAGAAGCGCACTAATCGCTACAATGCTCACCTCCCAACCTGTATCGGAGAAATCGCCGTAGGTGACCGTGTTCGTATTATGGAATGCCGTCCTCTTTCCAAGACGGTCTGCTTCTGTGTAATTGAGAAGGAGGCATCAGAATGAAGGGCATTTCCAGTAAGGTTACGCGAGCAATCCCTTCCATGGGGACGATGCTCTGTGTTGACAACAGCGGTGCCAAGGTCGTTCAATTGATCACGGTCCTCCGACGAGGCTCCGTGCATCGCCGTTATCCTGCAGGTGGCATCGGTGATCTCGTTCAGGTCACTGTCAAGCGTGGCACCCCCGAGGTGCGGAGAAAGGTCCACCATGCGATTATTGTTCGTCAGCGTCGTCCATTCCGACGTGCTGATGGGACCTGGGTTCAGTTTGAGGACAATGCTTGTGTCCTAACCAATGAGAAAGGTGAGCTCAAAGGATCCGATATCAAGGGTCCAGTAAGTCGAGAATCCGCGGAGCGCTGGCCTCGTGTCGCTGCAACCGCGAAGCAGATTGTCTGAGGTGAAAGATATGGTACGTAGCAGTCAGCCAAGAAAGCAAAGGAAGGCGGCGGGTTCCGCCCCTAATCATAGTCAGCGTAAGCGTGTTCGTGCACGTCTACAACTTGATGACAATTCCTTCACAGCCGTTCGCAATATCACAGTTCGTGCAGGCGACACAGTGAAGGTTGTCCGCGGTGATTTCGGATTTCCGAATAGTAAGAAGTCCGATGGTCGTGGCAAGCGAAACCAAGGCAAGCGTGGTGCATCTGGTATTGAGGGCGAGGTTCTCAAGGTTAATCCAGATGGCACTCTCCACATCGAAGGTATTGCTGTCACGAAGTCCGATGGTAAGGATGAGCCTATGCCGGTCCGCGCCTCGAACGTGGTCGTCATCAAACTCGATGATTCCGATGCAAAGCGGATGTCTAAGTTAGCCGAGCGAGAGAACAGAGGTGCATGAGATGGGTCGAAGCAGTCACATGAAGAGATTGGCAATGCCACGAAGTTGGCCACTTCCACGAAAGACTAGCGTCTGGGTCCAGCGTCCTGATCCTTGCGGTCATCCTATTGACCGCTGTATGCCGATTGGTATTGTTCTTCGAGATATTCTAGGTGTTGCAGGGACTCGTCGAGAGGTTAGTCAGATTCTGAACAAGAGTGTCGTTGAGGTCGATGGCCGTGTAGTTACCTCCACAGGTCGAGGCGTGGGTCTCCTGGACATTCTTACCGTCGGTGACCAGAATTACATGTGTGTCCTCGATAATCGAGGCCGTCTCGCATACAACCCGATTTCCAAGAAGAATGCAGGCACCAAGTTCTGCCGACTTAATGGCAAGACGACAATCAAGGGTGGAAAGACCCAACTTTCGTTCCACGATGGACGAACGGTCATCGTTGACGATGCAAGCAAGGATAGTTGGGCCACTGGTTCCACGTGCATCATAGATCTCTCATCTGGCAAGATTAAGGATACGCTCAAGGCGGAAGCCGGAGCCTCCTGCTACCTCATTGGTGGAAACCACGTTGGTGAGATTACGACCCTCAAGGAAATTGAGACCAAGCGTTCCTCGATGCCTAACGAGATTACTTTCGAAGAGGGTTATGGGACCATTGAGGACTATGTCATGGTCATTCCATCTGTTGATTCTCTTCCATTGGAGGTGACTGAATGAGTGAAGCCAATGTAATGACTGCGACTCGTGTCACTAAGATTACGATTAACATCGGTGTTGGCGAAGGTGGTAATCGCCTCCAGACGGCCGAGCGTGTGCTTGAGGTCTTGACTGGAGCTACGCCCATACGAACACTTTCGAAGAAGACGAACCGTGATCTTGGAACGCGTGAAGGTGCCCCAATCGGTTGCAAGGTTACTATGCGTGACCAAGAGCAGATTCAATCGTTCCTAAAGGACGCATTCTGGGTTCGTGAGAATACACTACCAGCTTGGAATTTCGATTCATCGGGCAATTTGTCCTTTGGCATTTCTGACTACACTGATTTCCCTAAGCAGAAGTATGATCCAGATATTGGCATCTTCGGAATGGATATCAACGTCGTACTAGAGCGCCCTGGTCACAGGGTTAGTCGTCGTCGACGCCGCGCACATCGTGTGGCAATGAATCATCGAGTCAGCCGGGAGGAGTGCATGGCGTACTTCACCGGAAACTACGGATTGACAATCGTGGAGGAGTGAATAACATGGGACGAGATCATGGAGAACGAATCGGGCGCACAATCGGGTGCCGCCGCTGTGGACGGAAGCGAGGTATGGTACGTCGCTACGGTCTGCGTCTATGCCGCCAATGTTTCCGCGACTCCGCTCCGGAATTGGGATTCAAGAAATACGAGTGAGGTGATGAAGAGATGCAATTCGACCCCCTAAGTGACGCATTTGTGCGTATGTACAACGCTGAACAAGCCGGCCATTACAAGGTCACAGTGAGTCCAGCAAGTAAGCTGCTTGGAAGCATGCTGACGATAATCAAAGATCGTGGCTACATCGGTGAGTTTGAGAAAATCGAAAATGGCCGTGGTGGATCTTACACAATCGAGTTGATTGGCGCAATCAACCGCTGCGGCGTCATCAAGCCACGGTATTCTGTTAAGCGCAGTGATTTCGAGAAGTGGGAATCCCGCTTCCTACCAGCACAGGACTTCGGTGTTCTTCTCATGACTACTAATCAGGGCGTCATGAGTCATGACAAGGCGAAGGAGGCCCGTGTCGGTGGTCGCCTTCTGGCGTACATCTTCTGAGGTGAGAAAATGGCGAAAATCGATCAAATTATTCACACCATCGAACTCCCTGACGGGGTCACTCATTCGATAGATTGCGATACACTAACGCTATCCAAGGATGGCTCACAAATTACACGGGATTTCAGGCACAGTCGGGTCTCTGTCCGCGTGTCAGATGGATCTATTGAGGTTCATTGTGATCTCCCACGTCGCCGTGAGAAGGCTCTCTCTGGCACCTGGGCTGCCCACATCCGCAACATGGTCAAGGGCATCGACACAGGATTCACCTATCGGCTCAAGGCCGTGTACTCTCACTTCCCGATGACCATCAAGGTTCAAGGTAACGAGATGTCGATTACCAATCTATTCGGAGAGAAGGTCCCCCGTATCGCACCACTCCCGTGGAGTCCCGCTGACGTCAAGGTTGAGGTCAAGAACAAGGTCGATGTATTCGTTTCAGGCGCTGATATCGAGAAGGTCGGTCAGACCGCTGCTAACATCGAGCGTGCATGCCGAATTCGTAAGCGTGACAGGCGTGTATTCCAGGATGGCATCTACATTGTTGCCAAGGCGGAGACAGAGTGAGGTGAGAATATGTCCGAATACGAAGACATGACTGTTGCAGAACTCAAAGCGATTCTGAAGGACCTCGGTCTATCGAGCACTGGTAAGAAAGCCGATCTTATTGAGCGCCTCAAAGCGGCGTCTGAGGAGTCTGCTGACGATGAACCTACCATAATCGAGGAAGCTGATGAAGAGGTCGATGATGACGACGACTTCGACGACTTCGATGATGATTGGGATGATGATGATGACGATGAGGAAATCCATCGTGCTAAGCAGAAGCCTGAACTTGACGACGAGACCCGTAAGGCTCTCGCTACTCGTGATGCTCAGGGTCGTAAGCAGCCCAAGTTCCGTCGTCAAGAGTGGTACCGTTACAAGCGTCTTTCCCGTTCAGGGTGGCGCAAGCCGAAGGGATACCAGTCCAAGCAGCGCCTGAACATGAAGTACAGAACTCCAATGGCACGTGTTGGTTATGGAAAGATCAAGGCAGCACGTGACCTTCATCCATCTGGCTTTGAAGAGGTTCTTGTGCACAACACAGAGGGCCTAGATGGTGTCAACCCATCTACTCAAGCGGTTCGTATTGGACGAGGAGTAGGGAATCGAAAGCGCAGTGCAATCCATGACAAGGCTGATGAAATGGGGATTCGTGTCCTCAACCGTCGCCCTATCGAGAAGAGAGGTGACCTCTGATGCAGATTACTAACCAGCGCCGTATGGCTGCCAGCATTCTATCGAAGCGTGAAGGCAGAACTGTTGGTGTCCACCGTATCTGGATTCATCCTGACTACATCGACCAGGTATCGAGTGCAGTCCAGAAAGAGGACATTCGCGAACTCATTGATGAGGGCGTCATCAAGGCACGCCCAATCAAGGGAACCAGTCGAGGTCGAGCCCGTAAGGCTGACATCCAGCGTGCTAAGGGACGTCGAGTTGGCCACGGAAGTCGCAAGGGTTCGAAGAAGTCCCGTACTCCAAAGAAGGAGAAGTGGATGAAGACCATTCGCGCTCAGAGGCGAGTCCTCAAGGATTTCCGCGAGGTTGGAACTCTTGATCCCAGCCAATACCGCTACTATTACCGTAAGGCGAAGGGCGGGAGTTACCGTTCTATCGCGCATATGCGGGCCAACATTGAGTTGGATGGAATTTCTATTGGAGGCGATGAATGATGGCCGTACACGGTAAGAATCAGCGAGCGAGGTATAAGCGTCGACGCACAGGTGAGACCGACTATAGGCGCCGCCTCAAGTTACTCCGTGGCGAGTCTCCGCGTGCTGTCGTTCGAGTCAGCAATACTCGTATTATCGCTCAGATAGTGGAATTCAATCTTGACGGAGACAAGGTCCGGCTTCAGTTCACTAGTAGCGAACTTCGCTCTCACGGCTGGCCTAAGGATGCATCTGTCAAGTCCGTACCTTCAGCCTACCTAACCGGATTTGCATTGGGTAAGAAAGCCCTCTCAGCTGGTATCGATGAGGCAGTCCTCGATATTGGCCTCGCTGCATCTACACGTGGTAATCGTGTGTTCTCTGCTCTCAAGGGAATGGTTGACGCCGGAATGCACATCCCTCACAGCGAAGAAATCCTCCCATCCGATGTTCGCGTTAATGGCGAGCACATCAATGAAAAGATTGCAGGGGCAGTCGAGAAGACTCGTACCAAGATCGAGGGGGCGTTGTCATGAGTGAGGAATTCACTATTGCACCAGGTCTTGCCTGGGCTCTTGGTCAGGTTGAGGATGACTCCACTGCTAGCGCCCCTCGCCGCCGCGGCCCAGACCCACGCCTCGCGTTGAGGGAATGGGTCCAGAACGGCGCCCGTACTCGTCTCGGACGCATGGTTATCAGCGGAGAAATCACCTCATTTGAACAAGCGATTTCTTCCCGTCTCCCTATTCGTGAGCCTGAAATTGTTGATGCTTTCTTCCAGCCGAATCTCCATGTTGAGATGATTGGCCGCCCTCGTCGTATTCAGCGAATGACCGACTCCGGTCAGAGGACACGCTTCAACGTCATGGTTGTCGTAGGTAACAAGGACGGCGTCGTCGGTCTTGCTACTTCGAAGGGCAAGGAGGTTGCAGCAACTATTCAGAAGGCTACTAACAAGGCCAAGCTCAACATGATCAGTGTTCGCCGCGGCAACGGTTCGTGGGAATCCGGGGGCGGTCCTGGCCGTTCTGTTCCGATGAAGATTACCGGTCGGGCCGGTTCCACGCGCATCACCTTGATGCCAGCGCCTACTGGAAAGGGACTTGTTATCGGTGAGACCGGTCGTATGATTCTAGACATGGCTGGAATCACTGATGTCTGGTCAAGCAGTAAGGGTCAAACCCGTACCCAGTACAACTTCGCCCGGGCTACTTTCAACGCTCTGAAGGAAACTAACCTTCTCCGTATCAGTCGTGAGGATGTTGAACGTCTTCACATCGCACGTGGAGGGATGTCCTGATGGCTTGGCTCGTAATTCGCGCTCGTAGCGATCGTGGTGTAGAGCGATCTATTCGTGAGACTATGGGGCATCTCAACCTCACTCGTGTTAATCACGCAGTAATTATCCCTGAGAACGCTACATACGCTGGAATGCTTCAGAAGGTTAAGGACTACGTGACATGGGGGCAGGTTAGCGCCGATTCCATTGCTAGCCTTCTTCGTGAACGTGGACGTTTAATCGGCGATAAGCCGGTCGATGATGCAGCAATTGCTGAATCAACCGATCATGCAGATATCGCTTCTTTTGCAACTGCAATCGCTTCAGGCGATGCTACGATGAAAGATGCTGCTGATTTGAAGCGCGTTTTCCGACTCCATCCCCCTCGTGGAAGCAAGGGTTGGGGTGGACTCAAGCGAGCGTACACTGTTGGTGGCGCTCTGGGTCACCGAGGTGCAGCGATTGAAGATCTCGCTGCAAGGATGATGTGAGGTGAATAACATGCCATCGAGAACCAATAAATTCCGAGGAAGAAGCCGCTATCACGGCCGAGGAAAGAAGGCCGGCCGTGGTGCAGGAAAGCGCGGAGGTCGAGGTAATGCTGGTCTAAACAAGCATCGGCTCATGACTCGTCTGAAGTACATGCCAGGTCACTGGGGGATGCACGGTTTCAATCGTGATCCCAGCCTCCGCACTGTCCACAACAGCGTCAATGTCTCTGTTGTCGAGAACATGCTTGGTGACGACGACACAATCGACCTTGGAGATATGGGTATCGACAAGTTGCTCGGTTCTGGTCGAGTAACTCGTGCTTTGCACATTACCGTAGAGCATGCATCTGCTCGCGCAGTCGAGAAGATTGAGGCCGCCGGTGGTTCCGTGACCCTTGCTGAGGGTGACGAATGGGAAGAGGAGTAAACTCTGCCAATCTAATGGAGTAGGAAGCGAGATTCAGGAAGTGAGTGCATGGTTGGACGAGGAGTGAACACCATTGGTGCAGTCACTATGGCCGTCTTGTACTGGGGTGGCCTGATTTACTGGCGTTCTGACGAACTATTCGGAACCGATTCCGCGGCACAGATGGAGGCAGGATACCTTCTCTTGGCAAGTGTACCGTATGCTTTCTTCTTCATGTGGGGGCTTCGAAATGACTTGCCCGAACAGATGTCGGATAACCCCTTCCTGAAATATTCCAAACTCTACATCTGGCTGCTGTATGTAGTTGGGCTCATCTATTGGTGTATTCAGGACTCGGAGAATGTGGGTTTCCTTCTTGTAGGGATTCTGATTTTGGGTGCAGGGACTGCTGCATCGATTACCTGCCTAATTTACACGGGTGATGAATCGAGTCGTCTCTATGCTCTCAAGCGCCTAGTTGACGTATACCCTTCAATCCAGAAGCCGGAGGGGCATGTTCGATTTATGTCGAAATTATGGACGACAACTCTTGTTCTAATCGTCTACTTCATGATGACGAATGTGATGATTTTCGGCCTTGCTGAATCCACTCTCGACATATTCTCTTCCTTCCGTGCTATCATGGCTGGAGCTAGTGGTTCTATCATGCATTTGGGAATCGGTCCAATTGTTACTGCATCGATTATCATGCAACTCTTCGCTGGTGCAAAGATCATCAATCTTGATTTGCAGGATAGCGATGATAAGCAACTCTACCAAGGAATTCAGAAACTTCTTGTTCTCTTCATGATCCCAATTGAGTCAATTCCTCAGGTGTATGGTTTCCTTGATCCTCACCCCGATTTCATCATATCATACGGTGAAGGATGGGCTCAGGCCCTTATTGTCCTCCAACTTTTCCTTGGGTCCTATCTTGTGTTCTTGCTGGATGAGCTTGTTAGCAAGTGGGGTATCGGTTCTGGTATCTCTCTATTCATTGCTGCAGGCGTTGCTCAGTCCACTTTCGTGGGGACGCTATCTCCGCTACCTACGGTCGCAGAGGCGCCGATCAGCCTCGATAACCCTCCATCTGGAACTCTTCCGATGATCTTCTACACTCTCCGGACGGCGTCGAACTTGGAGATGACGCAGGGTGGAGCTGGAGGTGGTGGCATGTTCGAAACCATGTTGCTGAATCATGCGAATCCAATTGCAGCCCTAGTATCTTCAATCATCGTGTTCCTAGTTGTAGCCTATGCGGAGTCCTCAAAACTCGAACTACCATTGACTCACGGTAAGATGAGGGGTCACAAGGGCCAGTATCCTATTCGCCTCGTTTATGCTTCGAACATCCCCGTGATTTTGATGGCAGCACTTCTCGCAAACGTGAATATGTTCACGTTGCTATTCTGGAGCCATCCAGTGCTTTCTACGGTTCCGATACTTGGCCGAGAAGGGGCCTTCTCGATTGCGAAATATCTCGGTGCCTACGATGCAGGAGCTACCACTGCACAGGATGGGCTTGCTTGGTATATTTCGATGGTTAATGGTGTCCAAGATTGGCTAATACCTCTGCTTGAACAGAGTGGGGATGCGTATGGTCATTCATTATGGCAGATTATGATTCACGTCTCAGCCTACGTAATTGTGATGACCATTGGTTCGATGGTGTTCGCGAAGTTCTGGATTGAGACTACAAACATGAGTGCAAAGGACGTTGCTAAGAATATCGAAAGAACAGGAATGCAAATTCCAGGGTTCAGAAAGAATCCGAAGGTTGTCGAGCAGATCCTCGAGCGATACATCCCTCCTGTTACACTTTTCTCGGGTGCTTTCGTTGGTTTGTTAGCTGCTGGAGCCGACCTGTTGGGTACTGTTGGTAACGCGACGGGTACAGGTCTTCTTCTTGCAGTCGGTATTATCCTGAGGACCTATGAGCAAATCCAGAAAGAACAGGCAATGGAGATGCACCCTGTTCTTAGAGAATTCTTTGGAGCAGAATGATGGATATTGATTTGGAGAGTTTTCCAAAAATAATTTGCCCAACTTGGAAATTTATGATTCGTTAGTCCGGTAGGCTATGTTCATATATGGCAGGTTAGTCGGAGGGCTGCTGAGTCAAGCCAGGCGTTGGGTCCTGAGTCCTTAGGGACGATGAAGAGCCCCATCAGGCTAGACAGCCGAGGCAGTGCGGCCACGAGCGCGGCTCGTGGTTAAGGAGGAAGATCAAAGGTTACAACTTGCTAATGCAAGTGTGCAAGAAATGTAACCTCGTCAATTTTGACTAAAGAACCAGCAAAGCGACTACAAACAACTCCTGAAGGATCGCGAGATTTCGCATGAAATCCGGTTGATCCTGCCGGAGGCTACCGCTATTGGAGT
>DAFJ01000055.1 GCA_002497905.1 Euryarchaeota archaeon UBA251 | reverse complement strand
AAGGAATACTTTGGTCTCAGGATGGAGGGGTGAATTGATGTCCACGCGAACTAGAACTACCTTGCCGGTGAGCCGAGCCATATCGAGCGTTAGGACGCCCGCCATGAAACTCCGACAGATGTTCCCCATATGGGGTTTCGTTCAATCGATGTAGGTTCAAGGCGAACCGCTTTGGTGCTCAAGCCGAACCATCCAGACGATGTGGAACCCGGAGAACCTTGTCGGCCCAGACGGCGAAGACTGGCGTGTCCCCCCTTCAGAGTTGGAGTTGCGTCAGCAACAACTTCTCAAACAAATGGTAAAGAAAGGATTTGATTCAATCTGGATCAATGACCCAGTCGACCTGTATTGGATTGTGGGAAATCGCCAGGCTGGAGGAGTGCATATTCGAAGTGACGGGGAAATTATCCAGTACGTTCGATCCTCTCTGAAACGGGCAATTCACGAATCAGGAGGCGATGATGCTCCACATAGAGTCGAAGCACATCCAAGAATGGCATCTTTAGCAGACGCTCTCGGTACCACGCCAGCACTACAACTTGGACGAATGCCGGCCAGTAATGCCACATTTATGCAGGAACAAATAGGCGATGGAGGAGATTGTACTCGATTCCTATGGGGTCTGCGTGAAACCAAGACAGAGTGGGAAATTGACCGTATGCGAGAATGTGGTCAAATCCAACGTAGAATGTTCGAAGCCATCGATGATCTCGGCTCCGCCTTCGGAGAAGGTATCACTGAGATTGAGTTAGCTGCTGCTGCTGATGAAGTCAGCCGAGCCGAGGGATTTGGTGGCATGATTCGTATGAGAAAGTGGCCAATGGATTGTGATCGTGTTGTCATTGCAAGCGGTGTCTCCGGTGCGATTCCCTCATACTTTGACAGCGCAATCGGAGGAGTTGGTTCCCATCCAATGGCAGCTCTCGGTGCTGGGCATCGCCGTATACAGAAGGGCGATCCTATACTCGTGGATATTGTACATGTGCACCGTGGTTACATTACCGATATGACGCGAATGTTCAGTATCGGTGAACCAGAAACAATCTGGAAGGAGCGACTTGAACAGATGGAGGAAATCGCTGCAAAGGTACGCAATGTACTCTCACAAGGTGATACCTGTGAGAAGGCCTGGGAAGTAGGACAGGGAATGGCGAAGAACATGGGGTATGATGAACACCTAATGGGAATGCCTCCAGAGCAGGCTCGCTTCTTGGGCCACAGCATCGGGTTAGAACTCGATGAGACACCTGTCGTTGCTGAGGGATTCGATACCCCACTAGAAATTAGAGGCACCATGGCAATTGAGCCGAAGGTGATCTACTCCGAAGGGGCAGTCGGGATAGAGGATTGTTGGGTGCGTACCGAAGATGGCATGGAATGCCTGTCCAGCGGTGAGGCTTTTCCATCGTGGTCCATCTGGTAACCTTTGAATCAGAATGGCGATACTTGAAGTGCCTCGATTCATGACTCTATGACATGGCGAAACCTTGGGCCCCATCACACATCGCCGAGGTCGCTAAAGGACTCGGTATTGACCTTCGGATTGGTGGCGATGTCAAGACTGCACTCGTCCCAATCCTTGAGACTGAGCTACGTCGAATAACAAAAGAAATGGAAGACAAGACGCTAGAAGCCGATCCTGAAAGGAAAACTCTCGATGACCCAAGTCGAACCCGTCTTGGCTTTAATCGAACCAAGGGAATGATGAGCGACAATCTACGTCGAGTCGATTCTGTCGCTGCGGCAGCCACCGTATCTGCCAATGAGCGGTTAGAAGGACACCTGCTTCGCCTACTCCGAATAGCATCACAAGTAGCGGCACGCGAACGCGTTGGGACAATCAAAGAACGGCACCTTGAGAAGGCGCTTGAACAAATGGGGATTGGAAACACAGATGCACCCTTAGATGAAAATCCCACTCCAATGGAAGTCGATCCAATCGCAGAAGCCATCCAACCAGGAACAGGAGAGGTCCTTTCTCCAACAATTCTCCGAGATATGAGTCGCAGATTCGGAGGACTTCCTCTAGACAACGATGCAATCGAGGAGTTGATCCTTGTCTACTATGATCATGCAGCAGAAATCCAACTCGATCTTCAAGAGAATCTGAACACTCCCGGACGAATAATCGACACTCTCGACCGCTTCCAGACACTTGCGATGCTGGGGTGGATGCGGCGCATGTTACGTCACGCTGGTGAACGAGCGCGTGAACAGAACGCCCGAAAAATCAGTTTGGAGCATATTGTCCACATCGACCCATGGGAATAAAACGGAGGCTGTGAAATATGTCGATGCGGCAGAAAAGACTGCAACGTCGAGTTCTCAATATCATCCGTGGATGGAACGATGCACACGGAACACCACTTCAGAGCCTGATTGAAGGAATGGAAATTAGTGATGATTCAGCCCTCACACTCCATGTCAATCCATCTCGTCCACATTGTCCGTGTTGTCTCTACGACCTACAAGATCTACGTGAAAGGCTAATCGAAACCAAAGGAGTTGCTGGAGTCCGACTTGAAATCGTCGGCATCCCTGATGCTTCTCGTTGGACACGTACATTGAATGAATAAACGATGATTTTCTAATACAACTAGTTCTGAAGATTAGTCTTCTACAGAATCTTGTTCCCACCGACGACGATGACGTTCCTCGACCTCATCAAACTTGCTTCGAACCCGCGAACCAAGCCACCAGAGGGCAATACCTAATGCAATTACATCGAAAATGAGGAAGGCGATTAGTAACGGCTCCATCATCATCAACTCACAATGGAGGAATCACATCGATTACACACGATGATACTGCACGTCCTATGCAAGTCAAAATTGCACCTTCTGCTACAATGTCCTCATCTAATCCGGGTGGAAGGGGATCAAGACCATCCACTTCACCGCTTACAAGACGCATCATGCAAGTACCACATGTTCCAGAGTTACAGTTTGAAGGGGCTTCAAGACCGGCTTTACAAGCAGCTTCTAGAAGCGTCTCGTGGTTTTCCACCTCGATAGTAGCCAACGGAAGGGATGCGCGCCGGAAGCGGACCACCGGCTTGGACATCAGGTCGCCTCACCGATCTTCCCAACGGGTCCAACGCCCGGTCTGCTTGTTGAAGTAAAGCCCTGCCTTCTTCATCCACTTGTTGAACTTCGTTGCACCGGCACCGGTACTGATGATGAAATCTTCACGATGCTCCTGGGCCTGAATATAGCCATGAACTGCAAGCGTCTGGTCAATCCACTCATCTATGCTCATTAGACCACCTGCAATTGAGGATTCTTCGACTGCTGCAACCGCCTCATCTGCGCTAGCACCGGTCGCCTCAAGATCGGCACGAAGCATGTCAGCCACAGAGGGTGCACGATCAGGCATGGGCGGATCATAGTGGGGCATGCGCGGAGGTGTGTCGGGGGAGATGGTGATTGAGTTTGATTCAAGAGAACCCTCTACAATCACAGCCATTGGTGCCATGAATTCGTGACCACAATCCCAGCAAATGAACGAGAAGTTATCGCTATCGTCCAAGTTGCGATTACCTCCTGCAGGTTCTAACTCTTCATTACATTCTGGGCAGGCGTGAAACGTGATAGAGGGGACAATCTTTCTTCGGAAATCCACAATGTCTTGTGGCGTTCCAACAAGTTCCAACATCTCATGGTCACGAGCGGCTTCAAGTCCACGAGTCTCAAGTTGATCTCGAAGCTTGTTCCGCTGCTCGTCCTTGGTCTCGTTGTCATGATTCGTCTCAATCTTCACAATGAGTTCAATTGTCTTACCCAGACGATTCATGATTGTCTTCTGTGCACGGAACTGCTCTAGTCGCGCCATCCGGCGTCGTTCTCTGTTCTCATTAATCTCTGCGATGACATCCTTCTGCTGGCGCTTGAACCGCTGCTCATCAATGCGGTCCATCTCCTTCTTCTCAGCGAGGACCTCTGCAAGGAATCGCTGACGACCAGCCTCGCGTGGACCAGATTGGACCGCCGTAACCACACCCTGAGCGATCTCCGGCTTGAGGCCATAATTCTGCTCAAGTTGTTCCTGGGTGAGTTTCTTGATTTCTCCAATCTTGAGGCCTGCATCTGAGAGGATGTCTGCCGTATTCTCATCAATCCCGCGACGTAGAAGTGCGAGATATGTGTCCTTCTTTGCCATATTCCCACCTTCTTTCGCGCACGACCTCGTTTTAATGGACTCATTGGCGCGAATCCCGGCCGCGCATTCCACCCGAGTCCGGTGTTCGCTATCAATCCGACGCGAAAAATAGGCTTCAATCGGGTTCGAAAGCTTCGATTTCCATGGTCAAATGAATCCAATCCTCTGGTGAGAGAAGATCAGGTCGAGAATCAACGTCGATTTCAGTTGTCTCTAAGACTGAATCGATTGCGTTCGACCATCGTTCACGGTACCATCCTGGAATTCGACTAATTCGCTTTGGATTAGAACGAAGCATACTTCTTACCTTGCGACGACGTTGAGCGAAAACGTGCTTTACGATTAGTCGATGTAGGCGATGGTTTAGATTTGCAGGCAATGCCTCTTTCCTCGGAACAAGACAAGCAAGTTGAGAATGTACACGTGGGGACGGAACGAAACAATGAGGCGGTACAACTGGTCCAAGATTAACCTCCCAATCTAGAGCCGTATTGAGTCCAAGTGGACCTACAGAGTCGGGGCCACCATGCATTCCGAGCCTATGTGCAAACTCCTGCTGAAGGAGCAAGACCACGCAAGTAACTGATGAGGCACCTGGTTGGTTACGAATTCGATCAATAAGTGGACTAGAAATTTGGTATGGAATGTTTGCAACGATATGCGTCACATCGGGCCATTTGACATTCAGCGCATCCCCTTCAATTAATTCAAGACGACCGGATTCAATCTCTTGAGTGAAATTACGATTGAGATGATTAATCGCCTCCTCCTCAATTTCGATTCCAATAACTGTCGCTCCAGTCGAAAGAAGATGTAGTGTGAGCGAACCTGGCCCTGGACCAATCTCAAGAACACGGCTATCTGGTCCGAGAGGCTGGTTCACTTCAGCGCACATCTCAATTGCGCTGTAAAGAGCCGTCTCATCATGGAGATAATGTTGTCCAAGATCCCTATCGACTCTTCTTCGGTCAAGTAGGAGATCAATCAACAGACGTGCGTCCACGTCATCCATGGAAACGCTCACCCAGCCCGGATGAGCATGTTGAGGATATTCGGGAGCATGCCAGGGTCACCAAGCTCCTCAGCGAGGCGAATCGCAAGAGCCTCGGCAGTATCGAAACCTGCAGATTCATCCACAGCATCGAAGTTGGCCCAGCCTTCTCGTCCACGCTTCTTCACCATGTCCTGAGCCTTAGAAGGGCCCACACCAGTGAGCAATTGGAATGCGTGCATCTTACGATTAATTGGGCCACCCCTATTGTAGAACATCATGAAGACATCAGGATTCGATCTGATAATCTCGGTTAGAGTGCCCACAAGTTCGCCTTGTGTCGTACCTGATAGATCGCGATGGCGGAGCATGCCAACTATTCCTTCGCCGTCGGTAACAGTGATTTTTTCACCAGCACTACCGCCACGATACCGAACGAGATAGAGCCCTTTCTCAGTAATCGCATGAGTTACACCCGGGGCAACACCTTGAGGAGAGTCGTCGATAATGCGAATGACCCATTCCCCGCTCAGGTCGGGACCGCCCGGTGTAGGTTGCATGTTCCTCGTACCTCCAATCCAGTTCCAACTCAAGTGTGTTGTGCTGTGAAACTGGATCAAATCGTCTGTTTCACGTGGGTAATTATCATCTCGATTTCAGATTCACTGACTTGAATCCGGAATGGAGCCATGATTACACGAATCTCAGCAGGCGTCTGCGGGCGGATCTCTGCAATCTTGGATCGAAGGAAATCGTTCTCTGCGATACACTCGACATCAGCGAGGGCTTCGTGAAGTTGACTGTGGACCTTGGATGAGGTTGCACTTCCTCCACGGTTAGTGCTGGCTGCCCACTCAGCATGTTCCATTGCCATCTGCTGCTCGCGAGACTGCTCTTCGCGTGAGTCGTTCGCAGCCTGGAGAAGGTCACGGACGGTAGCGAAATCGATGTACTTCTTTTCCGACATAAATATCATTCCGTTGGGCGCAAGTGCTCAGGTCGAGCGAGGACTGACTTGTTCTTGTTCTTGTCTGTAAACTCAACAACATATGCACGACCTTGTTTTGCAACAATCGTACCGGTCATTCCTTGAAAGCGACGGTGCGGCATACCAGCCTGCTGACCGCCATCGAGAACGATGGAAACGCGGTCTCCTTCAGTATATGGATGCATGACGCGACTAATGTTGACACGTCCGCGCTCACTCTTGGAACGCTTCAGAATGCGACGGGTGCCTTGACGGGTTCCGTGTGTTCGACGCATGGCTATGCCTCCTCTGGGATTCGGTCGACCGACGCCGCATTCTTAAGTCCGTCGCACGACAGAAACCGTTTCTTCAAAGGACATATGCTCACTCTGCATGAATTTCAAGGACATCCAGCCAAAGGACCTCGCATGCTCGCTCTAGAACCTCGGCTACAGAGGGTGTGGTCCGTCCATCGTCCGAATGAACCATCTCCTTGACATAAGTACCAGTCTGACAACGAACATCGAACTGAATCTCGTTATCCTCAACAACGACGTTTTCTATCGAGACAAGTTCACGTTTACGGACAAGATCTGAGCGACGATGTGCAACACGCTTCGGTGTCCTCTGTTCAAGCATCACACCACTGAGCCCAAGGATTCTCTGCTCGGCATCCTCCTGATCTAATGGATCTCCTTCAATCGTGAATCGTATGCGATAGGATTTCTCAGCCTTCGTCTCCTTGATACGAGCAACCTCAGGGCGAGTTGATGGTCGCAGTTCATCGACCTCAACAAGGCCTTCAGCACCCTCTGCAATTGAGGTGAGTAAGCCTTCAATATCTGGCGTCCTCTTCTTCGGCCGCTTAACCTCGATTACAAATGGGCGTCCGCGGCCTAAGCATCGCACATCGATATCTTCGCGCCCCATACCGTGAAAACTAGTATCATCCGCCTCTAGCAACTTACGAATGGGTTCTCCGACTAGGTCTTGAACTGAATGTAGGTACTGTAACCCTGTCATTTCACAAGATTCGCAGCCACCTTCTCGTCCCTTACAGGCTCGACATGGCCAACGGGTCTGGGGAACCTCTCGAGACATCTTACGGTACCTCCCATACAAGAAGACAGGGCGCACCTCAGCCTTCACACGAAGGGTTAGTGAATCCACTAAGATCATCACATCTGGGACCTCTTTGACCAACTCAATATCCGTTATTTTCTCCTTGAGAGCAAGTTCAACAGCTGCTGCAAAAGACGCCTTGAGGGGGGGTGCACCTCGCGCACCAAACCGCTTCCGAAGGTAATCTTCCTCTTCCACTAATTCCTTGCTAATGTGGTGACCCATCTGAAGGGTGTTGAACTCTACTCCCTCAGTCTCACGCAAAATTCGCACGACTATGTTTTGAATATCATCGAATAGATCCTCGCAAAATGGACAGTAATCAGGGCTAATTTCGGAAAGCATTGAATCGCGCTCAATAGCGTCCACACGAATGCGAGCCCCGTGTTCTTTAGCGGGAACTCCACCCTCGTTCAAACGACCTCCGATACGAGCAAGACAATGATCGCATGCACCGAGGCGAATTACGTGACGAATTCCCATAGGAGCAGGGCATGGTGGAGCCTCCATGTCACGAAGTGCTGGAGTGTCGTCCTCGAAATCATCCTCGTCTTCAAGGTCTTCATCCGATTCTTCCGAGTCATCGACTGGGACTAAGTCCTCCCATGGATCGATGGCACCGCCATAACCGGCTGAAGCATAGTCCAACCACTCGTCCTGGTCATCGTCAGTCATCAAATCGCCTCCGCACTACAGGTGGACAGACCCGCAGGGTGGATAGTCAGAGCGCAAGCATCCTGTGATTTGAGGCTTCCTTCAATGATCAACTTCTAATCGATTGAGGGCGATGTCTGTTATGTGCTCAAAAGACCACAATCCGCTAGAACACCCGCTGGTCCATGTGAATCGAACAGCATATCGTCCAACTGCCTCCGCCTTAGGCATCTCAACCCGGAGGCGTTTGACCTCCTCAGCAAGTCCCAATCTCCGATGTGGATCCTTCCAGCGAGGGCGACACTTCGCACATGGACACCATGCACGTAATTCATGATAAGGAAGGTTGAGTTCATCCCCATCGACGTAACGTAAAGTAATCGAATCGTCTGCACGTTCGAGTTCTTTCAATCGGTCTGCCATGTATGACGCACGTACCCTATTCCGATTCCAACCCTTCGACTGAACGTGTGAAATCTAGGTAAGCCACGATACGTAGAGCTGCAGGGGCGAGGATTAGCGACGCGATGAGTGATAGTGAAATCATTAGGGCGCTGAACAAACCGAATGTCGAGAAGAAGCCCATCGATGATCGAGATATTACGATGAAGCCAGTAATATCGCTGAGGGCAGAGCCCACTAAGGCAATTCCACTCGCTGCACCAACAGCCGAAAGTGCAGGCAGAGCATCCAACCCGTTCAGACGCTCCTCTCTGAATCGTTCAACGACATGGATGACATAATCGATTCCGACGCCGAGAGACATCGTCGCAATAGCGACGGTGACCATGTTCAGCCCATAGCCAAACCAAGCAATAGCACCATACAACCAAACAACGACTATCAGAATAGGACCTGTTGTTAGAAGAGCAAGTGACAGAGCCTTCCCCCCCCATATAGGTTCGATAATCAGGGCAAAGATGCCCAATGCGATAGCTACCTCAAATGGAATGGAATCCAAGAATACACCGAGCGAAATTATTCCACCTGCAAATAGAAGCATACCCATCGGACCAATGAGAGCACGGAGTTTTCGATCAGGTACACTGATGAGATCACGAACCCAGCCTCCACGGTTTTCAGAACTCCGGAATCCCCACCAGAGAGTAACCAAGCAGAACAGTACCCCTAGACCGAGGGAACCCTGGAGTTCTTCTTGCATACGCGAGGCCTGAACATAACGAGTGATTGGTGAGCCTGTCTCTATTGTCCAAGTGATTGGATACGACTCATTGGCAGTATCTCGATCCACACGCTCCCGTAAGGGAGTTGCTGAGAGGTTTTGCAACGGTGCAAGATCACGATGCAATTCTGCAATTGCTAGTTCGACCTGATCGAATTGCTCAGGCTGACGTAGTCCGAAACGCAAAACCATGCGATCGAAAGTAGCGTTATTTCCATCTACATCTAACCAAGGTTGGGACGAGTTCAATGGTTGACTCGGCTGAATGAAGTTTGAAATGATACTAGCAGGAACCATTGGATATCCTCCACTTTCAGGAATTCCGTGGAGATACATATGGCCAAAGAAGTAAGTGATACAACCTCGATCTTCGAAGTTGACAAACAATTGTGTAGTTCCCCGGTATGGGCAATTTACACCATTCTCAGGCAGGGATGTATCCCACCCAGTGTCTTCGAAGGGCGTAGAATTGTACCATAGAGCGAACTGAGCGTATTCTAGCAGTTCATCAATAGCAAGAAGCTCTACTTCTCCTGATGGTTCACGCGCAAACCGGTCCGGATCTTCGGGACTCAATGTGTTCATGTTGTATCTCAGTTCCTTCACTGCGTAGATAACATCGGGATGAGTCAAGTCACCCTCAACAAGAATTTCAGCCGGCTCGCCTTCCTCAGCAAACCGCTCATTCACAAGAAATACACCTGTAGCAAAATTAGATTCATCATCGAGGAAGTCCTCGACTTGGAAATCGCCCTCCAGATTCATCATTGCAGGTGTAGCAATCGCTGTTACAAGAACGGTTAGTAAAACCACAGCAGGTGCCCAAGCACCAGAGGTGCGAGCCGTAGAAGCTAACCACGACTGAGGAACAAGTCGAATGAGATCTGTCGGTTCCGATTCAAGGCGACCTCGTGCTCTGAGCCAGCGATCAAAATCTAGACGAAGTAACGGGACCCATAGGCCAGTCAGCATGAAGGCAGCCATTACTCCAAGAGCAGCCTCAAGACCAAACGAACGGAGAGCAGGAATTCCGGAAAACATGTTGGCCATGAACGCCGCAACCGTTGTCAAAGAAGTCAGCATGATTGCACGACCTACTCGCTTGAGTGAAATCATGGCAGCTACCTCAGATGTTCCTCCTCTTCGCCGCTCCTCTTTGTACCGATGTAATGCGTGGAGGCTGTCGTCGATACCGAGGGCAAGGATAAGAATTGGAAGGAGATTAGAGAATTGTGAGCGTTCAATCACTTCAAACCCTGTCCTTTCACCAAACAATATGAGTAGGCCAATCGACCCCTGCATCCAAACAAGGCTCAGGACTAGGCCAATGCCTACAATACCGACATCTGACCATCGACGAAGGCTGAACCACAGCAAGACCATGATTGCTGCAGCCATCAGCACGATTAGCCAGGCGCTCGAGAGCAATTCACGATTGACTTCCACGTTTGGTGATTCGCCTATTAAGAGCGTAGATGTTAATTGGTCCTCATTCCTAATCAGGCGTTCAAGATCAAGGTACAACCATTCGGTCGAACACGGATCTTCCCCGGAATCAATCCTGTCGAGGCATATATCCGTCGTAAGAGAAGGTGGGTCTGCTTCAAAGCCAAGGCCAGAAACTGCAAATCCCCAATCTAGTTCTGCATCCGACCATGAGAAGGTCCAACCATTAGCAAGCATTTTTTCACGATCAAACTGGATTAACAACCAGGCTGATCCAGCGGACCATCGGCCAGGCATCCATTCTGCATCGACCCACTCCTCGCCATCTAGTGTCCCATTGACTGGGCCGATTACGGGTGAATCCGAGTCATGAATGAAGGCTCTGTCATTGGAAAGCCAACGTAGGAAGGCTCCAGCGCTATGATTGGCCATTCGATGAGCGGCCATATCGATATGACCCTGTGTAATATTAGGATCATCGAATGTTAAACACTCAAGATCACCACAATCTGTCCAATTGGTCTTTGGTGGGACATCCACAATGAAAATCCCATCAGCCTCTTTGCTAGGTTGAGTCAAAAGAGTTTCATTATTCATGAATGATCGGAAGTTGTCTGGAAGAGATAGAACACCATCCACTGGTGTACCAGTGATATCCGAAACCAGAGGGCCATGATGATTCGCTGTATCGTGCTCCTTGACGATTTGCGCTTTGCGATCAAGTTCCTGCAAGACAGTGAGATTCAGAATACCTCCATCAGGCGATTTGATTCCTGCAGCAAGACCTGCGTAAGGAGCCATCGTATTGGGGTCGAGTGGCCCAGTTGTATCTTGAACCAGATTTGAGTCAGTCACAGTGAAAATGTAACCTACAATTACTCCATTTCCAGTGAATTCGTCTTGGATAACGCGACTAGCATCTAGTTCTGGAGATGCAAGATCGTAGGATTCAATATCTGCTGGAGTGAGGCTCACAGGTAATCCTGGAAGTAGAAGTAAGGTCACCAACCCTACTATGACGTGAGCTATTCTACGACGTTCAAACAGGGACTCGGCAAAGACCGAAAACCCTGACATGGACCGATTACGATTATCCCCTAGATGAATACTCGTTAGTAGACCATAAGAGAAAACGATAGGCACGGAAGTATATGATCACAATCCTAGAGTTCGAAGTTTCTCAAGGGCTTCGATCATCTCTAGTGTTAGTTCACCCACATCCCCAATCGCTAGTTCAAGATCGAGGGGGCCTCCTTGCCATCCTTCACTAGGTATCCTTCGCCGGTCTCCAGGTTGGCTCCCCGCATCAATTTGCATACGGATGGTACGTCCGGATGGGGTATTGAACTCCACATTTCCTCCAAGTAACATAGCAGTGTAAGGAACTTGTAACGTCTGTACCAAACGTTCTGATTCCCATCTTCGACCCTCTCCTGGGTCAACTCTAACCATCAGTATTAGGTCGCCGGGTGTACCCATTGGATGCTCGTTACCCAAGCCGCGTAACCTCAGACGATGCCCATGAGCAACCTTCGACGGAATTGTAACAGTGACGGTACTCTCCCGGCGATGGACGCCACGACCATTGCATACCGCACAATTCGAACCGGTTCGAAAGGTGGTACCATCGCATCTCTTACAGCGACGTAAACGACTAAGTTCGAAGGGAATCTTTCCTCCGGATTCAGCTAACGATGAGGATACATCGATGCCTAGTTCGATGTCAATACCACGTTTTGGAGGCTCTCGAGGAGGCTCCTGCGCCCCACCACGCATCATCTGACGGAGGAGGTCATCGAGACCTCTAGGGCCAGGTCCACTTCCTGTAAATCTTGCAAACTGCTCAGCCTGATCGTGTTCCCTCCGCTTCTGCGGAGAACCTATGGAATCATACGCCGATTGAATGGATTTGAAGCGCTCCTCTGCCGCTGGATCTCCTGGGTTTCGATCGGGATGATGTTGCCGTGCAAGACGACGGAATGCTCGCTTAATCTCGGCATCTGAAGCCGAACGCTCGACACCTAGAACCTGATAGGGGTCGCGACCATCCATACAACGCCAAAGTAACCGTCCCATTTCAACAAGAACCCACAGACCCAACCGATATAACTGAGGGAACTATGGCCAAGTCATGCAAGAACACCTTGAGTTTGATCCCTCCTACACACTTTTGACACTCGCCTGTTCCCCAGGTGAAGCTGTAAATGTTGAACCCGGAGCAATGGTCTCTATGGCAGGCATGCAGATGCAGACAAAGTCAAGCGGGGGCTTCTTCAAGGGACTCAAGAAGATGGCGTTAGGTGGCGAGTCGTTCTTCCTCAACACCTTCACAGCTGGCGCACAGGGTGGCTGGATTAGCCTCGCTCCTGGAGCACCAGGCGACATTAAACACCGCGATATCCAACCTGGACGACAGGTCTTCATTCAGGGCGGGTCTTACCTTGCCTCTACGCCAAACGTGCAGACTGATACGAAATTTCAGGGATTCAAGGGCATGTTCTCTGGCGAATCAGTGTTCTTCATTCGTGCCTTTACAGAAGATGGTCAGGCTGGACGCGCTTGGTTCAATTCCTTCGGGGCAATCAAGGAAATTCCTATTCAGCCCGGTCAGGTCATTACAGTGGATACAGGTCATGTCGTCGCTTTCGATGACACTGTGACTTACGAGATTGGGAAAGTTGGCGGCATGAAGTCGCTCTTCCTAGGTGGAGAAGGACTTGTAATGCACTTTTCAGGTCAAGGCAGTGTCTGGATTCAGACAAGAAATGTTGGAAGCCTTGCTTCCAAATTAATCCCATTCCTGCCATCCCGTGGCAACTGATTGACTCCTAGGTGAAATAAATGCAGAATCACATAGAGTTCGACCCAGAATTTGCACTACTTACAGTGTCTGTAGATCCAGGTGAGACAATACGCGCCGAGTCAGGGGCGATGGTTTCGATGGCAGGAGTCGAAATGGAAACCAAGTCAGGCGGCTTATTCAAAGCGCTAAAACGGAAGATATTCGGCGGTGAATCAATCTTTCAGAACTACTTCACAGGTGGACCTCAGGGTGGTTGGGTCATGATCGCGCCTGGAACCCCTGGAACGATTGTTACGAGCGATTTGCAACCGGGAAAAGCAATGTTTTTGCAATCCGGCGCCTATCTTGCATCGACACCAAACGTAGAGATGTCCACAAAGTTTCAGGGTGCTAAAGGGCTCTTCTCAGGGGAATCCATATTCTTCCTCCGATGTTACACAGAAGAAACTACTGGAACCTTGCACTTCAACTCCTATGGGGCAATCAAGCAGATTGATGTCCAACCTGGTCAAGAAATCACAGTCGACACGGGACATGTAGTTGCCTTCGAAGAAGGGCTTGAATATCGCGTCACGAAGGCAGGGAGTCTCAAATCCTCCATTCTTGGTGGAGAAGGATTGGTAATGATATTCTCTGGCCAGGGACGGTTGTATACGCAAACTCGTAATGCACAGGGCCTTGCTAATGTCCTTGCACCATTTATTCCAACGAGTAATAGCGGCGGTTCTGGTGCCTTCAATATCGCCGAAAGTTTCCTCGGTTGAGACCACATACTCAAGTCCGACCGATTCTTCCTCGGTCCATGGAACCGAGGCGTATCACCTCGACTCGCCTCGTTACTGAAGGTGGGCGTGTGCATCGAGGCGATGTCCTCCTTCACAGTGATGGATCATGGTCAGAGAGCCATGGTGATGAGGATGTCATCGATACTATTGATGGTTCAAATCGTGTAATCACACGCTCATTTCAGAACTGGCATACTCACCTGCCAATGGTCCTCAATCGTAGCATGGGTGAGGGGTTACCATTGATGGAATGGTTACAGACATCGATTTTTCCAACTGAGCGTCATGTTACCAAGGAACTTATCGAGGTTGGTACGCGAGCTGCAATTGCTGAATTAATCGCAACTGGGACAACCTTCGCCTGTGACATGTACCACCATCCTGATGCCATAGCGCCAGTCGTAGCAGAAAGTGGGATTCGAGGAATTGTATGTGGTCCAACAACTGATTGGCCCCCCTCATCAGAAGATATGTCAGACAGTGGTAATGCGCTCAAGATGCTGGAGACCCTACTCTCTGATGGTTCTCTAGCCAACGGCCGCGTTCAATACGGTGTTGCCGCACACGCCGTCTACACCTGTTCCGAAGAGACGTTGCTCCGTGCAGCAGAACTCGGACGTCGATACTCAGCATCGGTCCACATACACACCAGCGAAACAAGACAGGAAGTTGCAAACTGCCATGCAGAACATGGTATGTATCCAGTAGAATACCTCGACTCCATAGGATTCCTAGAAGAGGGGACAGTATGTGCACACTGTGGATGGGTTACGAAGAAAGAGATGCGAATTCTTGCTGAGAAAAAATGCCATGCTGTTCATTGCCCTAGCAGCAATCAGAAGTTAGCCTGTGGTGGCACGATGTCCTATCCCGCAATGAAGGATGCCAATGTAGATGTTCGACTTGGGACCGATGGTGCAGCTAGTAACAACTCATTAGACATGCGTGCTGAAGCTAAAGCCGCAAGTCTAATTCAACGGCATGACCACTGGGATGCCCGAATCCTCGATCCCGTCGAGACATGGCAACTCGCCACAAAGGGAAGTAAGGATTGGATTACATGGGATTTGAACGATGTTCGACTTCGTCCCACTGGGCGTGATGATCGACGACTTCTCTCTAACCTAATCTACAGTGGGGGGCGCGTCCTTGACGTCTTTGTAGACGGTGAGCCTATTCGGCGCGATGGAGTTACCCTAACCATCGACGAGTTAGCATCCTTGGAAGCGTTGGAGGACAGCGCTAGAGAATACTATTCTCACATCTAACTCGATACTGTTGTTGCTTCCGATAAGGAATCTTCAAGCAGTGCCGAAATAAGGAGGGAACTACTGGGGAGCTATTTGCTGAGAGGTTGCTTCGGCGACGACCCACGACCTGATCTGGGTAATTCCAGCGGAGGGAGGAAATGGAACCAACACTTGCATATGGATTATTGATTGCTACGATTGGCCTCTTCGGCTATATCGGATACAAGGCCGCATCTGGAAAAGATATCGAGGTCGATGAATTTCTTGCGGCACGGGGATCACAATCTTCGATGCGTATTGCACTGAGCCTATTCGCCTCAGGCATGGGAGTATGGATTCTCTTTGGTCCAAGTGAAGTAGGCTATTGGGGCGGTTTCTGGGACGTCGTAGGATATGCTCTCTCTTCTGCTACTCCATTCCTTCTGCTAGCTTATGTCGGACCTAAGATTCGTTCATCACTTCCTGACGGGGTTACATTGGCAGATTACGTGCGTGCTCGACTAGGACGAACTATGCAAATTTACGTCGGAATCATATCTATTCTCTACATGTTCACTTTCCTTTTTGCTGAATTCACAGCCATTGGAAAGGCAAGTTTGATTCTTGGTGGACTAGATCCTCTAATCCCTATGATTCTAATTGCGGCCGCAACCGCAAGCTATACCGCTCTCGGGGGTTTACCTGCTTCACTAGCGACCGACAGAATCCAAGCATTGACTGTGATTGCTCTATTGACAGGTTTGGGCATCCTACTCATGGCGCAGATGTTCAGCGATGGACTTGGCGAATGGATCAATCAAGCGAAGGCATTCAATCCAGAGGATGAATGGAGTATAGGTAGTATGAGCTACATGGATTCCTTTGCATCTGGATTAGCTTTGATTATAGCAATCACTGCCGCTGAAATGTTCTCTCAGGGCAACTGGCAGCGCACTCATGCTTCTGAATCACCTGAAGCATTGCAACGGGGTGCATTGATTGCCTCAATGATGGTCTTCCCTCTAGTTCTCATCATGGGAATCCTCGGAACGGTTGTTGCCGGAAGAGGAGCCCCCATGTTCGGGGATGTGTACGACCCATCCGCTGCTTTCTTCATCTTAATTGCAGATGCTGGGACCCTTATCCTAATCCTCTTCCTTGTCCTTGCAGTGGCATTAGTATGTTCCAGCGCAGACACTTTGTTGAATGCAATTACAGCATCTGTAACACGTGACCTTTCAGATGGTCGGATGAACCTCTCCCAAGCTCGTATCGTTACCATCGGCTTGATGCCGGTTGCCGTATACTTAGCGACTGGTCCAACTGTACTCGGATTTACCTTCGATGCAGCCAGTGTGTTTGGTATCTTCCTGTTCGCTGATCTATTAGCTGCAGCTACCGTAGCACCGGTTCTCCTGACCCTGTGGAATCGAATCACGTCTGAAGGCGCACTCGCAGGCGCTATTTCCGGATTCCTCGGTGTTATCCTATACGGAACATACACTGAGGATTACATGAAGGGTATCGAGTACATCTACAAACCTGTAAATGAATACGGATTAGCAAATCTGAATGTATTCCTATCTGCCCTAATTGCAAGTGGCATAGTAACAATTCTAGTATCGATTGCTACTGCTTCAGAGCCAGGTCTCACAACGACCGAAGAAGAGTGAGCATTCAGTCTTCTTCAGGAGTATTCCTCGACTGGATACGGCGGGCAGGGATTCCTGCCCAAACCTCTCCGGGTGGAATCTCCGTCCACTTAGGAAGCACTGCTCGAGACGCAAGAACGGCTCCGTCCCCAATTGTGCATCCTGGGTTGATGAAAGAACCTGAACCAATAACACAGTCCTTTCCAATCCGGACCGGCGATAGAACAAGTTCGCCTTTCTCGACAATATGTCCGTTGATTGCTGCTCCTCCACCAATCACAGTTCGATCCCCTATGTGAACCATAAAACAGTCATTGATGGAAGTGGAATTCAGTTGCGCACCCTTGCCTACCTTGCATCCCATTAATCGATAATAGAACGACCCCATGTATGAGGGGACTACCAGGCCCAGTTGATTGATTGCCATTCTATGAAGGGCTCCAAGCATCCCCCATCGTACTGTTGTAAATGATCTCAATGGAATCCTCCCCTCAGGGAGACGAGGCCTTAGAATAGCTCCAATAAAACCGACCTCAAAGAGTAGTAGACAAACCCATGTAATGTAACTCAATCCTGCTCCAAGACCTAGAGCAATTGATCGAACTATAGGACCCCAATCTGCACTCTCCATCCAGAGGAATATCATGCCATAAACAGCGGGTATTAGTGCTACACCCCATACAATAGCAGTGAGAACGAAAAAGAATGTCGTAAGCAGATGCTGAACGACATCGAAAGTTCCCAAGAAATCACTCTTCCTCTATCGACCTGTCCTTATTTCTCGCGTCTTCTGCTTCAGCCTCTGCAATACCTTTCTGAATGTCTACACGTGTGAAAAGAGCGGTTCCAGCAAGGATAACTGCAACAATTGTCAGAATTGCAACTCGGTCATCGGATACTGCCACCGTCATCGCATAAACAAGGGGACCGACGACGGCTGCCGCCTTTCCAATGAACCCAAAGAACCCAAAGAATTCCGTCGTCCTTGTCCTTGGAATTAGTAGAGAGAACAAACTGCGAGCTTGAGCACCCGCAGTGCCCATCACCATGCCCACCATCATCCCTAGGAAGACAAACTGCAATGTGACCGTCATGCCTAGTGGACCCCAGAGATTGTCCCGCATGAACATCGCCCAACCGTCCAAGGGTCCATCCCCTAAATTGGCCGGATGATTATCCCCGACTGACTGCTTTCCATTCTCTGAACCACCAATGAATGAGAAAGAGAATCTGTGATCTGTATTGTTCACCATCAACATGGTCATCTGAGACGCTTCCTCTGTTGTCAATGACTTTCGAGTATAATCTGTGTTTGAATCTGCACCATCAATTGTGGTATCAGTAAGATATGTGAAGTAAGTATCTCGGAATGATGCATCGCCCTCACCGTTTAGTGAAAACCATGAGTTCGCTGTGCAACAGGCCTCTTTATCGTATAACACAACAATCTCGTAAATGTCGTTATTCTCATCGAAATTGAATTGGAAATCGTGGACATCATGATTATCTTCCATTGGTAGAGGAGCAAATCCAGTTGCAAGAACTGCAGCGACACAATAGACCATTAGAGCGGAAGTAAGGACTTTCTTAGTGCCGAATCGCTCCGCAGCTCGACCTCCGATATAGGACATCGGAATTGCAACTAGATTAACGGTTAGAAGGAGAAACATCACCGCCGAAGGAGGTAAACGTAGAACAGAATCTCCGTATGCACT
>DAFJ01000096.1:7390-7529 GCA_002497905.1 Euryarchaeota archaeon UBA251 | reverse complement strand
AGAAGTAGAGCGGCGATTACGATGGCCACGGTTACTCCAAGAACTTGATTCAGTTCACGTCGATCTGCGCGGATTTGAGCATCGTCTTCATGTCCCAATTCGGTCAAAACAATGGTTGAAGGGGCGAGTTCTGCATCGA
>DAFJ01000096.1:0-7092 GCA_002497905.1 Euryarchaeota archaeon UBA251 | reverse complement strand
TGAAGGGGCGAGTTCTGCATCGATTACTTCACCCGCCATATCAGTGCGTAACCCCCTTCCCACATCAGGCTGACGATGGCTAGGATTTACTCCAATAACCCTGAAACTCAATGTATCGCCGAAGACGGAATCGATGTATGGGCGGAATCGATGACATCCTTGCGGCCAACGAAGCATATGCGGAAAACTTCCAACATGAGCGACTTGTCGGACGCGCAGCAAAAGGACTCGCAATACTTACTTGCATCGATTGTCGAATCGATCCACTGGCCCTCGGAGGACTCGCACTTGGTGATGTCAAGGTGGTCCGAAATGCGGGGGCACAATTGGATGAAAACTCAACACATGATCTTGTGCTAGCAAGTCATCTACTAGATGTAAATCGGATTCTCATTCTACCGCATACCCGTTGCGCGATGGCCTCCGCAACTGAAACTCAAATGCGAGATATTATCAAAATGAGTAGTAGTATTGACGTTTCCGAACTAAAGATTCGAACCATCAACAATCAAGAAGATGCGCTTGTCGATGCAGTACGGAAGCTGCGCTCGAATCCTCACCTAAAGGAAGGATGCAGCGTTCATGGCGGCATCTACGATGTAGATTCAGGTCGCATCAAGATAATCGAGGCTTGATTCAACTCTGACCGATTAGAACGTAGTCATCACTCAGAGGGGTTGCGCCTGTCTCCATGGAGATGATTTTTCCATCCATGATGCGAACAAAAGAGAGTACTGCTTCAGAAGCAGAGCCATTTGCAAAGTGGGCAATACTGTGCATTACACCAATCTCGTCATTCTCGTATAGAATTCTCTCATGCTCACCACGAACCGCATCATTGCCGGCAAATCCAATCACGTCCGACTTACCCATCGTTACACCACCAACATGTGGATTGAACACGAAATCATCGTGGATAATTCGATCTAGGGTTTCCGTGTCTCCATTATTCCATGCGTCTGTATAGGCTTGTAGGATGCTCATGATTTGCTGTCAATTCAATACATTATGATGCTTATCATAATTAGATTAAGCAGAAAACCACGGATGAGAACTAGGTTCATCTCTCGGTACGGATTTACCTGTATTCAGATGATGGCGAACACCACTGAGCACAGCATCGAGATAAGACATCAGACGGCGGCGCACCCAGAATCTGAATGGTAGAGCGGCTAGAAGAGATGGCCATCTGGAGAGAAGGTGAGGATAGATACGGATTCTAAGATTACAGTGGCCATTACTTGTTGGCTCAATCCTCCACTCTACGTACGATTGAGGACCGTCTTCTTCTCCGATCCATAGGTTGTATCCAATACCTTGAATCCATGGTTCTATATGACGAATAAAACGTCGACCACTAGAATACAAAAGAATGTCAGTACACCCTTCTGGACCCCATTTCACAACCTCATTTTTTTTACAATAAGGATGAATCTTCTCAAGATGTCTTGGTTGCGTAATTAGGGACCAAACCTCGGAAGGTGTGGCCTCAAGAAGAACGTGGTGAGAGAAACAACGCGGTGGTCGGTGCGTTACCATATGTCTACTGCTAATTTTCACATTGATGAATGAGTGGTTGATTGCACGAATTCTCAGTTGGCCGCAATAATATCACGATAGAGCTCTCCGCTCGGCCTTATAGTGCGCTCTTGTGTCTCGAAATTTACGTGATGTAGCCCGAAACGCATAGAGTAACCCTCGGCCCATTCGAAGTTATCCATTAGAGACCAGTGATGATATGAACGGATATCAAAGCCGTCATTTATTGCCTCCGATACAATCCACAAATGACGCATCAAATGTTCAGGGCGCAAAGAATCCTTTGCGTCAGCAACGCCATTCTCTGTTATTTCGATAGGGACATTGAGTGGTGCCACAAATTCGATTGCGCGCCGGAATCCTTCCGCATACATCGGGTAACCGAATTCTGTTGCAACCTCATGCTTACGCTTGGGAAATTGTAATTCTCCCCTGGTTGGGATGAAAATTCCAGTCAGGAAATGTGTGTAGTAATTGAGCCCTACAAAATCAAGTGAATCCTTAGCTTCAGGGATGTTTGCAAACAACATACGGCCCTTCTGAATTCCGTTTCTCCAAGCACCATTCCAGAGCCATTCCAAAAGTCGTGAAAGCGGCCAATCAATTGGACTCCAACGGTTTCGCGGATCGAAAAGTGTGACATTCTTTGCCACACCAATTCGTGCTCCTGGTTGCTTCTTCTTGAGTGATCTGTAGACAATCGCATGCCCTCGCATCACGTTACGCATCACCCGAAGAGTGAGACGTATCGAACGTTTACCTGGCGGGAACATCCCGAGTGTGTAACCCATCGCTGAGAACACAGTCGGTTCATTGATCGTAACCCAAGTTTCAACCCTGTCTGAAAGAGCATCGAAAACACGCTCACAATATGCCAGGAACTCTGGAAGGTTATCTTGATTGGCGAATCCACCCTTCTCTTCCCACCACTTCGGATGAGAGAAGTGATGTAATGTAACAACTGGTCGAATACCGCGCTGAATCAAATCGTCTATCATCTCTGAATAGACATCTAAGGCCTTCTTGTTCCATTGGCCAGGTTCTGGTTCCAAACGGCTCCATTCAATTGAGAACCGATACGAGTTGAGGCCAAGATCACTCATCATCTGAAAATCGTCTTTCCACCTATTCCAGTGGTCGCAGGCAGCTCCACTCTTTTCCAGATTCTTTCGCTCTTCATGAACGGTCCAATTGTTGGTTAGGTTCCCTTCTACTTGGTGTGCAGCCGTTGCAGAACCCCAATAGAAGCCGTCGGGAAAGGAGAGTGAATCAGTTTTGATGTGATTCCAATCATAGTGTGGTTCTGGGTATGTTCTACGTCGATAGAGAATCAGGGCGAGCTTAAACGCAGCAAAGCCACTAATTGCAGAGAGGAGCAGGTACTCCCACATGACTTACTTCAATCGACGGTTGGTATTGGAGGTTCGTTTCATCTAACACTCGGTTGGCAGGATGGGCAATAGTCCAATCTTCGACCCCCATAGCGAAGACGAGTCACGATATCTCCGCATGCGAGACAGGGGCGATTGTTGCGGCAGAAGGCATGGTGCCGCCATGTTCGTCTAGGTTCGCCTGCAAGTTTACCACGCTCAGCAGTATCAGGATCAACTGTGATCCCGCCAGTTTCATACGCTAGCACTGCTGTTTCTTTGATTGCTCTAGACCACGCTGCAAGAGTCGCATCGTCCAAGTCCGATGGACGACTATCTGGATGAACACCTGCTACGAATAGAATCTCAGAACGAAGATAATTACCAAGGCCTGCAAAGGCCTTCTGATCTAGCATTAGATGAGCAGCCATTCGATTCCAACAACTCTTCGAACGTAAGCGCTCCTCTAGAAAATCGGCTCCTACATTATTGTCAAGTACATCCGGTCCGAGTTTTGAGAGGAACGGGTGAATTGCTTCTTCTACAGACGGGAATAATGCAAGGTCGGTGGCAGACCATAGCCGAACCGCTTTTTTTTCAGTAAGAAACTCTACTCTTAGTGATCGATTCCAATTCACTTCCGTAGTCCTAAGGTGAACCGTCCATCGACCGTAGAGTTGGTTGTGACTGTAGAGCGTCCAACCATTGTCGAAGCGAGTCAACATCGCTTTTCCTTGAGTTGTTATCTCCTGAATGCTAGCACCTTCAATCTGAATCTGATGCTCGGCGATGGTAGGGTGCAGAAAACGTATGCCAGACAAAGGGCGGCCAACCACGACTTTTCCAATTCGCTCGGCAGCGCGACGGATTTCCGGACCCTCGGGCATATTCGAAAATTTATGCCATGACAAAAGAACGGATGTTCATGCGCTAGGGAGGGATTGCTTGGTAGCAGTCATTCTTCCCATATTGGTTGTAGGATAACGACATGCATTCATAGGCTCGTGGACGAACATTGTGTTATGTCTGCAACCGCTCTTCCAGTTAATGAAATTCAATCGGATTGGAAACGTGTGATGAAGAGTGCTAAATTGAAAATTGGAAAAAAACGGATGAAAAACATCGGTTTGACTAGCATAATGCTCATTCGCACCAAAGATGGGCTGCACGCAACCGGTGCCCTCTGCCGTCATATGTGGTGGCCGCTTGCTTATGGTGGAAAAGTGAAGGATGGATGTGTGCGTTGTCCACTGCATCAGTCAACCTATCACCTCGAAGATGGGGGTGTCAAAGAATGGTCTCCATTCCCTCTTTTCCCATTATATGGCCGCCTACTAGCAAAAATGAGGAAGAAGCGTCCACTTCAAATTCACAATGTGCGAGAAATCGATGGATGGATTGAGGTTCGTCTCGCGTGTTGAGTTAAGATTCGGACAACGGAAAAAAACGCCCGCTTATATCCGTGCAGGATGTCGCAATTACATGATGAAGGAGAGTAACCCCACCGCGTTAATTGTTGGCGCCGGACCTGGAGGGCTTGCAAGTGCTCTACTTCTCCAACATTCAGGTGTAGACGTCACCATAGTCGAGAAAGCAGACGTTGTTGGTGGTCGCACTAGAATTGTCGAGCATGATGGTTTCAAATTCGACCGCGGACCAACCTTCTTCCACTACCCAGAAGTGATTGAGGAAATCTTCCAAGCAATTGGCCGGGATGCTCACGAAGAACTTGGCCTTATGCCGCTCGATCCGTCATATCGGCTCGTCTACGGAGCAGGTGGATCAATCGATGCCACAAGCGACTTAGACAAAATGACAGAACGTATTCGCGAGTTAGCCGGAGACAAAAATGCTGCTGGTTTTGAGAGGTATGTTAAGGAAAATCGACGGAAGTTAAACACATCCAAAGATTGTCTTCAAACCCCATGGAGTGGCCCTCACAACCTGTTCTCAAAAAGAGCTCTACGTGTCGCAACCGTGCTCAAACCTTGGTCGAATGTAGCCAGCGATCTTGCTCGTCTCTTCGATGACGAACGAGTTCGCCTTGCGATGTCTTTCCAAACGAAATACCTTGGAATGTCGCCATTCCATGCTCCTTCACTATTCACCATACTTGCCTTCTTGGAATACGAACACGGAATCTTCCACGCTAAGGGTGGCCTCGGGTCGATAACTGTCCGAATGGCAGAAATTGCAGAAGAAATGGGTGTAGATATTCGACTTAATCACACGGTGGATGAGTTAATCTTCGAAGGTAAAACAGTCAAGGGTGTTCGAATTGGAGAAGAAATACTGCTTGCTGACAAGGTAGTCGTTAACGCGGACTTCGCACATGCTATGACAACAATGGTTCCCGACGAAAAACGCCGTAAATGGACGAATAAGAAACTCGCAAAGAAATCCTATTCATGTTCCACATTCATGCTCTACCTTGGAATTGACAAACTCTACGATATACCTCATCACCAAATTTACGCCTCGAAGTCCTATGAGCAGAGCCTAAAGGATATCACAGAATTCAAGGTGCCTTGGGGAGATCCCTCATTCTATGTTCAGAATGCCTGCACAACTGACCCGAGTCTAGCACCTGAAGGATGTTCCACGATATACGTGCTCGTGCCGGTGCCAAATACGAACGACAACATCGTCTGGGATGATATCAAAGACCAATTCCGCGATCTTATCGTCAAGCAGATGGAAAAACTCGGCTTAGAGAATCTTGAAGATCACATTATTTCTGAGACCGTGGTAACGCCTGATGATTGGGGTAATTCGGACATTTATCGTGGTGCTGTATTCAATCTCGCGCATGGACTTGACCAAATGCTATGGCGTCGCCCTCAGAACCGTTTTGAGGAATTCAATAATGTGTATCTTGTTGGGGGGGGAACTCACCCTGGAAGTGGTCTACCTACTATCTTTGAAAGTGCAAGAATCAGTAGTAAGATGCTACTAGCAGATGTTGGAATCAAGCCAGACTGGAATGGTGTTGATACTTGGTTCCCCGGACAACGACACCCTCTCGGGAAGCGTAAAGCAGCGAGAGTTCGCTCAGGTAAAGATGGGGTCTCTGCTCCCCAGTGATTGCATGAAAGCTCTAGCTATCATACTCCTGATTGTGGGATCTACGATGAGTGGGTGTCTCAACTGGTCCCCTGACGAAGATATCCCTGCAAATTTTGCTGAGGAAACAAGGTACTCATTCCAAGCGTCAACCCTCAATCGGACCGTTGACGAAGGCGCAGTTATGACACTACATGAACATGCAGATGGTGCTCCAACACTACTCATCTGGGTCAGTCCTGCATGTGGAGGATGTCACGATTGGATTCAAGAAATAATACAGGATGAAGTAAATACTCACCTTACAGAGAAAGGGGTGCGAATCGTCTCAATTCATCGATACTTTCAGTTTGAGGATGTATCTGATGTCATGCAGGAATTCGGCAATGAATCGAGTGATTCCTACAGTCCGTGGCCTGTTGTTGTACCAAGCGATGATATTCGAGCGATTAATCTCTCAACAGGGATGATCTCGGATATCGGGATTATCGAGGCTTTTGGAACGCCTGGAACGCCAACACTCCAGTTAATCGACGGCGATGGAAGAATGGCCTGGGAATCCGCATCTTACTACTACGATAAGGCAGAAGTCCAAGAGATGGTGGGCGTCATCGAAGAATTAACCAAATCTGGAGAATGAATACAATGGAACCCCTGAATATATCGCTGTTTATGTTATCGACAATATGGGTTGGCCCCTTCTGGATGCTAATGCTCGTAGAACCATTCTCTGAAAGAACTGGAACTTGGCTAAAGGGCAATATGTTGTTCCTCGGACCTCTCGGAGTATGGTTGCTTGCAACTATATTGAACCCAAGTGGACTACTGGACTTGTTCACTGGTAATCCGGTTGAATTCTTCGATACAATGGTCTCTTTGCTTGGCACCGAAACCGGTACTGTACTCGCTTGGGCTCATTTCGTAGCTGGAGATATTATGGCCACAAGATGGATGTGGAGAAAGGGTATTGAAAATCAGATTGGAATTAATCAAATTCGGATAATCGTGTTCTTCGGTGTGATGTTGATGCCAGTTGGGCTTCTTCTTCATGTAATCCTTAATCGAAATTCAGGTACAACATCGAATACCGAATGATGAGATATGGGTGGTGCAGAGGTTA
>DAFJ01000065.1:2850-27595 GCA_002497905.1 Euryarchaeota archaeon UBA251 | reverse complement strand
TAAACTCCTGACTGTAGCGTATCGCAAAGAATGAGGTCGTTATCAAGGCTGCAGTGACAATAGCCGCTTTCTCATCCCGGAGTCGTCTGGCAAATTCTGCAACTATTGGAATCAGTACAATTCCGGACAGTGCACTTAGGCTTCTAATCGCAAAATCTGAATCTCCGAATAGTTGAATGTACAAGTGCGAAACAAAACCTGGGAATCCTAATCCTGAACGTCCTGTGCCCATTGATTCCTCCCATGTGTCTAACCTACCAGCATGTAGGGCAGCGAGTTCGTCCATCCAAAGTGATTGAGCGTCAAGTTCTCGAAACCGAAGAATCGCACCGATAAGAGTGAGTATCATTAGAGCAATGAGATACCTTCTGGAGCGCTCTGTATCCATAGGCTTGAATCAGGCTCCCCTTATTATTCTGAATCGCCACTTTGGCGGCAGTTGCAGTTATTTCCCACGGAATGATGAAACCCCGAATCTAGATGTCATATCATGGCAGCGGAGGTGCCTCAGGGTCCTGATCGTAGAGAAGCGGTTCTCCGACGTGAACTTTGGAGGGTTCGGAACTCTGCCTCTTTTCGTCTTGGAAACCACTTGATTGAGGCAGCGAGAAACCCAATTAGGTTGCTAATCCTTCCATTTACTCTACCCGCAGTACTCTGGTCTCTCGGTATGGAAATGCTCGGGCGTCGGCCGCGTCCTATGTCGGATTCGATGATTCAATTGAAGGGCGGCCCCTCCAATTCAGTGGTTCTGTTCCCTACGAATGGTGTTGGTTTTGGCCACTTCACTAGGATGTATGCGCTCGCAAGGAGAATCAGACGTCTCGACCCTGATGTGGAGATTATTTTCTTCACCACAATGCCAACGCTTCACATCCCCTATTCCGAGGGTTTCCCCACGTACCATCTCGCTGGTCCTAAGAAATTCGATGGGATGGATTCAGAGGCATGGAACTCGATGGTTCAGGAGATGCTAACATTGGTTCTTGAAACACATCGCCCCAAAACCTTCGTCTTTGATGGGGCATTCCCCTATCGTGGTATGCTTGATTCGATGGATATCATTGCGATACCTCAGAAGATATGGTTACGCCGAGGGATGTTTCGAGAAGGCTCCTCCATCCCAGTGGACTCAATTGGTAAGTTCGATTTGATTGTGCATCCGGGCGATGCCGTCTCTCTCGCCCCTTCAGAGGTCAATCATGGTGTAGACGTAATGCATGTAGGTCCAATTCTAGTGATGGATAATGATGAGATGTGGGAGCGTGATGCTGCTCGAAGGCGACTGGGAGTCCCTCTGGATTCCCGCGTTGTTTACGTCCAACTTGGTGCAGGACGGATTAACGACATCGACTCTGATATCCGGCGAGTAATCGATGCACTTCTCAGATCCGATGATGTCCATGTAGTCCTAGGGGAATCGATGCTGGGTGATCGCTTGGATATCGCCCTTGAGAGAGTCCACCTCATACGCGATTATCCGAATTCACTCTTCTTCAAGGCGTTTGACTTCTCCGTACAGGCCGGTGGATACAATTCGTTTCATGAGATGAGATCCAGTAGTATCCCTACATTGTTCCTCCCTAACATGCAAACTGGCATGGATGATCAATTGGCTCGTTGCATGGTCGCCAAGGACGAAGGTTGGGGGTTAGTGGCGATGCCCGATGATCCTCTAGAAGATCGTATTGCAGAGTTGTTAGATCATACGGGAGCAGATGGAGACAGCGTAATTTCTGTCCTCAATGGTGCGGAAGAACTTGCAGAACGTATCACATCTACATACAGTGAATCCATTCATCCCTAATCTTTCATCATCATGGGGAACAAGGATATCTGTCTAGAATTATTGATGTTCGGGGTAGCAACGAAAACTTGGTTGGCAAAACCAATCCGTTCAATCGCTCTTTCTACTACATCGATAGTGTTCCTATCCAACAAGCTTGAATCCGAGGATGCGGATCCAGGTAACTGGCGATATGAGTAGAGTATCTCTCTGAGGTGAGTAATTGGACCCACCTCGGAGAGCCGGAGGAATAAATCGTAGTCCTCTGCATTCTCCAGAGATTCATCATGGCCCCCAACGAACTCCCAAGCATCCCTGCGAAACATACGCGGGTGATGGACAATCATCGCCCTCAGAAGTCGTTCTCGAGTGAATTCAAGCTCTTCCCATCCATTATCGATTAATTCGCCCGTCTCATCAATCCGTTCAAAATTCCCATATGCGCAAACATGTTCGTTCCCAATCGCTTCCACTAGTTTCTTGACTGCATCTGGATGGAGGATATCATCTGAGTCGAGTTGGAGGATAAGTTCGCCAGAGCCTTGTTTTATCGCGATATTAGTCGCTTCCCCAATCGATGATGGTGCATTTGTGAGAATTACTTGCGGATGATCTCCGAAATGTTGCTTCAGTAATTGTAGGGTCCCGTCTGTTGAGCCACCTTCCTGTATGCTTACTTCGAAGTTGTCATAGGTTTGGTTCAGCGCGGAATTAACTGAATCTATGATATAATTCTCAACATTGTAGGCTGGAATGTAAATCGTGACTTTAGGATTCTCTGGAAGTTGCTTCCATTTATTGAGTGAGGGTAATACCATGCCAGGTGCGAGTTGACGATGGTGCCAATCCGCGATACTTTTCAAGGGGCCACGCTTCAATTTCACTCCTGTGATTGAGTCGGTGGAATCCCATTTAGATGTCCTGTTTAGTGCCCTAGTCATTTCCCATTGCATCTGAGTCATTTGTGTTACTTGATCCCAGATTCGCTCATTCGTTGATTCAAACTCAGTTAGCCAATTCTCATCCCTTGGACAGGAATACATTGCTACCTTGTTGGAATTCGCCCAATTTGCGAAATGAATGTCGACCATTCGCAGAGTATCCATATCTTCGATTTCAGGGTGGCCAATTGAACTGTGGAATGCTACTGTACCGGTTCCTAGGATGCTCTGTAGAGTGTATGTGGATTGTTGACGATTGAACATATGAGTTCTCCTCAACTGGAGATATTCAGACCATCGGGAGATTGGGGGTCCAGCTGGAAGAGTGGCCCCATGCAACCCAATCACAGCCTTTCGATTTAGTTGATTCACGTGCTCGACCATACGTTCGATGTAGTCTCTTGGATACTTCAGATCATCATCTACGGTCAAGAAGTATCCTTTCTTGTCGGACATGTAGGCGAATTTCCCATTGTCTGCGAGATCCTCTACTGCTAATTCCACCTTAATCCTCGGATCAAGTGGTATGTTCTTCGGCGCCTCATCGTGATTGATGTGTATGGTCAAGGTCGTGAATGGCACTGACTGTTTCATCAGGCACTTGATTGTCCGATGGAGGTTCTCGAATCCACCTGGATATGTCGCCATGAACATGTGGACATCATCGGTTTCTTCGATTGAAAGTATCTCCTCTGACTTCTTGTGTAAACTAGTTCCGAATGCTTTTCGAAGTCGCTTCATCGAATGTGTGAGTTTGAGGTCTGAGAGGTCATCGCAAGGGGGAGAAAAATGCTCCACATCGATAGGATTATTTTTCACAATCATTCGGTGTTTTGGCCGATATCCTTGGACATAACGTATTCTAGATTCGCGAGGCCCCATCCAGTCGATAGCTCTCTTTCCTGAGCTTGTTAGGGAAGATGAGTGGAATAGCGCAAGTATGTCGATCTTCTCATGCCGGTCAACACGTGATGTGCCGAACAAGTTGCTTGCTCTCTCAAACAGTTCAGAATCTGCGCTATATCTTGCGCGTTCATCGAATCGAAGGTTGAATTTCTGCAGTTTAGAAGTCCGAAACATCATCCCCATTAGGGCGAATTGAGTTAACCTCTGACCATTGAACTGAATTTTACCTGTTTCAGAAATCCTGAGAAACCGTCCCATGGATAAATCAAAACCGCGTTGCTCCATTCTGGTGATTGTCCGTGCAATACGATAAGGGTGGTTCCAATCATCGGAATCTGCAAATGTTACGAACTTACCTTTTACTACCTCAAGGCCACGATTTCTGCACGAATATGTGCCTCGATTTTCTTCCTCTCGAACCCGAATAATTCTCTTATCCTTGAGGAATCGATCGTATTTCTTCACGTCTGCAGGTTTGGATGCATCATCCACGATAATGAGTTCTAGATTTGCATGGGACTGGTTGAGGATGGAATTAACAGCTATCTCAAAGGCATCGTTCCAACGATGTGTTGTCATGATTACACTCACTAAGGGGGAATTATCCCTCTTGGGCGCCTTTTTCCTTGGCTTCATGACTGGAGCGAGTGAAGAAAACGTGCAACCATCTTTGATCCATTGGTCTATTTCCTTTACTTCGCCACCATCCAAAATAAGTTCCTTGAGAGATGTTTTGGCCATTTTCGTCTTTCCAATACGTTGTAGCACCAAGTGGCGTAAGGCCTCCTTCTCACTCGGGTCACGGATTGCGTCGGCTGCTGAGAGTGCTAATTTTTGATTTCCTAATTCTGCATTCGCCAATCCGTCGTAAATCAAGATAGTATGATCTTGTCTGAATTTCTCTTGAGTATTCGATACCTCCTCTAGGGTATCTTCCATATTCTTGTCAAGATGATATCGTATACCTATTCGGAGACGTTGTGCTTCGATATTGGAATTAAGTCGGTTGATTTTCAAGAGGTCCTTTGCGTACTGGATTTTACCTTCCCTAGCAGCCGCGATTGCAATCGTGTGGTATGGGATATGTTGAGACCGATTCCTCATCGAGAGTACTATATCCGCGGTCCCAAGAATTGTCATCGATTGTCCGGTTCCTACGGCGGCTTCCATCGCCCATCTGCCGGCTTCAGCGTCTTGAGGGTTGATGGCGATGGATTCAAGACAGAATCGGAGCGCTGTTGAAGGGTCCGAGTATGTCACCATATCTTTACACATTGTGGATCTTAACCTCTGATCGAATATCGCTTCTGGGGCGCTGGATATCGCCTCTAGAAGTGTGATCATGTAATCCTCATTTTTCTCTACCCGCGCTATATTCAGTGATTCTACAAGTGAACTAACCGTCCCTTTGAGACGTTTAGAGAGTAGGTCTCTCAATCCATCCTTGTCATTGTTATTCAATGCCCATTCAATCATCCATGTTTCCAGAGTATCTGTAGAACTCACGAAGCGCTTCATTAAATTTGGATCGACGAGTGTTTCCAATTTCTCCACTCGTCGAATAACTCTGATAATATCCTTGAGGGACTGATCATCTGCCTCGTTTACTATCTCGGAGATTAGTTGAGTTGTGTGATCATGTGTTTCAATTCGAGATGCATAGGACACGATGAAATCGAGATTAGTGAAATTTTCAAGGTGCTTCTGTTGTAGTTCATCCGCTGAATTACTTAGGCCACATTCGATTAGGTAATGGTGGATTGTACCGATATGCTCACCAGGAGTATCCTCAGACGCAATCGATGCAATCGGCGAGGTCCAGTCTTTGATGCATGTCGGCGGCGAGCTAATCCATTCTTCCATAAATTCCTTGATATTCACCTCCTTGCTAAACAGCTCTTCTATAGCTTGGATGCGTTCTTGAATAGGGAGTTGATTCATTTTTTTCCTTAAACGATCGAGCATATCTTGAGATTGGATGAACACGGGATTCAATGTCAATAGTATTCGTAGTTGAGTCCATCGTTTGGTGTATATCGAGGTACGAATAGCTTGCCATGCAGCGTCTCTGTAATCGGGTGCAGATGTCCATACTCGATAGTGCATATCCGACGCCTCCTCCCAATTTCCGGGGTTTGAAAGGGACCTTGCAAGGAGTTCCATCTCTGCGATAGTTAACTCACGTTTTTTGGCCTGGGATTTAATCCGACGAATGAGTGCCTTTCTTTGTCCAAGAGCGTAAAGGAACCGGTGCAGGTATGGGCGTCGTCCAGGTGCATCATTCATCACTGGGAGCCAAATTAGATGGTCGTAGATGAGATTAGATGTCGGGTCTCTGATGCTATCAATTTTGAACGTTTGATGAGTATTAATCTCCTCGTCGTCCTCGCGAATCAGGAGAATCATCACAGGTGTAGTCAGATCATGTGCTAATGCAGGATAATCCTCCTGCTCAATTATGTAGAGCACATCTAAGTTGTGAGTCGCATGTATGTCTCTGAATTCACCATTATTGTCGATTTGATGTACGTTCCTTATGGTGCGCAGTGTCTTGTATGCAATTCCGGTTGCATCCACAATCAGAGTATCTTTACGAGTAATTGTCAGGATTAAGTACTGTAATCTCGAAGAATCGGCGGGATGAATTTTCACCACCTCATATCCCTCGCTGTCTCTTCGTTCTCGGTGAGTTCAGATACTTATACAAGTGGTGGTAGAAAACTCTCTGGAGGCATTCCAAAACCCCGAAGAGGTTTTGGGACTCGTTGTTAGTGAACTGGCCATGGATGTCGTGTTGGAGGGCCCAACACAAAATTGGTTCTGGACTTTTACGCGAAAGAAACTAGTATTCAATGGGCCGTTCGGGTCAGTGTTTTGGCAACTACCTCGAGATTTCAGGCGTGAACACCTACATCCTGATCTTTTGTATGTGGCAACTGAGGTTCTTCTTTCCCCCTGGGTGAAGGGAATTTTGGATGGATGGGTGCCAACTCGGAAGCATGGAAATTTCCCGGGTTTGTCCCTTTCAGGTGGCATCGATTCGACGGCTTGCATGGAAATAATGCCCGCGGAAACGGTGTTGGTATATCATCGGAGGAGCTTCAAATCTCTATTGAAGCATCATGGTGCTGATCGTTTATTCAAATATCTTCGAAGGAAACGGGGGCGTAGAGTCCACAGCATAACGTCGGACCATGAGAAGATCCGAACATTTTGGGAGAAACCTACGGGGTTCTCGACGGACATGGCGGCGGCCATTCATCTGATTCTCTTTGCAGATTACTTTGATCTCAGAGGTATTGCGCTTGGTATGCCCATAGACAACACCTACCTCTGGCATGGTTATCGTTATCGTGAATTCTCGGAAACCAGTTGGTGGCGCACTTGGGCTCCACTAATGGAGAGCATTGGGCTCGACCTTCTCCTTCCTATTGCTGGTATCTCGGAGGCTTCCGCCGTCCACATTGTCCAACAAGCAGGTCTTGGAAACATCGTAAGTTCTTGTCTCCGAGCGAAGCATCCAGGGTGTGGGAGGTGCTGGAAATGCTTTCACAAGAATGGAATGCTTGGCCACCCGTATGACATCGAGGCTAGGGAAATTCAAGCCTTCCTCGGCAAGCGACCGGTTCGAACTGCTACGCACGCTCTCTGGTGGGTTGGTGAGCAGAATCATTGGGATCAGGTACCAGACCTACATCACCTTAAGGAGAAGGATTTCTCATGGTGGGTAAAACATCATCCGCCGGCTTTCGATTTACTTCCCGATTGGATTCGTCCGAGTATACAGTCAGCAATTGAAGATGCGACAGAGCCCATTCCTGAAGACTCTGAATTCTATACTTGGAACCTTTTTCCGGATACAGAGTGACTAGGGGCGGCCCACTGCCCCGGTAATCCATCCTGCATCATGGAGAATCTCTACATCAAGGACTCGGCGCCCGTCATAGAGGAATCCGAGATCCGAACTTTTCCTTAGTGCGGTCCAATCTAGTCCAAGGATCTCTTCATGGGCAGTGCATAGAATGACAACATCGGGTTTCGATGTTTCAGGTTGGTCGACCCATATGTATGGGCCATCAAGTCGATGTTCTGCTTGGATGTGTGGGTCCCATACATAGATTTCACAACCCTGTTCTACAAGTTCATTGGCAAGTGATTCAGCAGGTGTTTCACGGGCATCGGCTATTCCTGGCTTGTAGGACCAACCAAGGAGCAGAATTTTCAGACTGGAAGGAGACCGTCCTAAGTCCGAAGTTTGTCTAATAATCCTCGTAGCCACCTGCTTCGGCATAGTCGCATTTACCTCACGTGCTGAGGTGATTAGTTCCACTGGCGCGCCCGCAGAATGGGCTTTCTGAATCAAGTAGTATGGGTCTACTGGAATGCAGTGCCCGCCGACTCCGATTCCAGGTGTATAACGGTGAAAGTTCCATTTCGTAGCGGCAGCAGTCAGAACTTCTTCGACGTCTAGCCCTATTTCTGGAAAGATTAGGGCTAGTTCATTCACTAGAGCAATGTTCAGATCTCTCTGGACATTTTCAACGACCTTTGCTGCTTCTGCGACCTCAATAGATGAGACCGGAGTCACAGTTCCTTCCGTAAGGTGGCTATACAACTCTGCCAATGCTTTGACGATATCTGTATCTGTTGCACCTACAACCCTCGGGACCTGCCGGACTCCATGATTTGGGTCACCTGGAACGAATCTCTCAGGACAGTAAGCGAGATCTAGATCAACTCCTTCACTTAGCCCCCTAGATTCTATCAGTGGGCTCCAAATCTCGCGAGTAACACCTGGGTAGACGGTTGATTCCAGAACAACGACAGGACGTTTCCCTCGATCAATGTGGTCGAAGATAGTCTCGCCAGCGGCTTGGATGAAACGGAGGTCTGGACGTTTATTTTCTTGGACCGGAGTTGGGACGGTTACGAGGATAACGTCGCATTCAGGAATGACAATTTTCGGTTCAGTCGTCACGGTCCAACGCTCATCGTTTGGGATCGCATTATCGAAAGTAGGGTCATCTCCAGGGTTACGTCCGGCCTGCAATTCAGAGATTACGCGTTCTGATACATCTAATCCATGAACTCTGAATCCTGCATCATGGAATCCCAAAGCGGTTGGGAGGCCGACATAGCCTAGTCCTACTACTCCTATTGTAAGATCAAGTGCCTTGATTCGGTCAGTCGTGAGCATAATTACTTCTCCTCCTACTCGGTTCAAGAACCGTTCCCGAACCGCTCGTATGCAGAGATTAACCTCTCTGCCTCCCCGCTCCAATCACGATTCAAAATGACGGTGGTTGAGTTTTTCTTGATATTATCTAATGCGTTCTTGAGTGCTAGAGGTTCTCCCACTTGCACGGTCTGTCCTAGTTCTTCTGCTTGGGCAATATCTCCCATTAGACATCCTGAGTTTACAACGGATGGTCGGCCATACGCCGCAGCATCAAACATTTTGGTGGGTAATGCGCCCTCAAGGATATTGCCGCGGAGTACTGGATATACTGCGTACATAACGCTGATTTTACTGATTAATTCGTGTATTTCATTTCGACTAAATGCTCCTGACCGGTCATAATCAATTTTTGAATCCATTAACATCTTGTCAACTTCTTTTTCAGCAGTTCCATGGCCTGCGATAAGAACTCGAGGGCGTTCATTTTCTGGCCAAAGAGATATTGCATCAATCAGAGTCTTGAACATTCCTGGTTCACGGATACTTCCAATGTAGCCGATGGTGAACCTTTCAGGTAGGTGAGCATGTTCTTTGACGGACAGCGGCCGATTTTCTACAACCACAACATCGACATTACTTCTCTTTCGAATCCACTCTCTGAATCCCGGTTTTGATGTTTTTGAGACTGATCCTGAGCTGGTGACAACAAGGTCACAATATTTCAGTCGCCGGACCAGTCGTCGTTCAATCCCTGATGCGGCAATTCTTCGGATGATAGATGTTGGATTCGTCATTCTTGCCCAAGTGTGAGCAAGATCATGCATGTCGAATACAACAGTCGCACCGATTTCCTTCTTAGTACGGAGGCCGACCCATAGGGTATCGGCATCATGGCAGTGAACTATGTCGACATTCTCAATTTTGAGAGTATTCGCTACACTCCTTCTGAAACGTTGGAGTCCCCTGAGTACTCTCATACCTGTGGCTATATTGGGGGCTCCACGGGGAGTAACGCCTACTCGATATCTTAGAATCCGTACTCCGTTCAGTAATTCCTCTTTGGGGCGAGTTTCCTCTCGGTCAAAGGCATGAATTGTGACTCTATGGCCCGCACTAACTAGTGCGATGGCCTCTTTCTCGACACGAGGGTCGGGGTCGCATGGATTTGAAACGACCATTGCGATATGGGCCAGATTTACTCCTCCTCGCTGAGGATACGCAGGTAAGCGTCTATTGCAGCCTCTACTCCAGTCCCTGAGGTGTGGATTAGTCCTTCATGGATGCAGATTGCTCGGTCACAGAATGTTTTGACTGTATTCATGTTATGGCTAACTATGGCAACCGTTGTATCTCCACTAACCATCTCACGGATTCGCTCCTTACACTTCTTCTGAAATGCGGCATCACCTACTGCCATCACCTCGTCAATTAGGAGAATCTCAGGTTCGAGGTGGGCGGCGATGGCGAACCCCAATCGTGCTTTCATACCCATCGAATAAGTGCGGATAGGCTGTTCGATATGACTTTCAATTTCACTGAATCCGATGATGTCATCCATCTTCGCAGTAATTTCTGTATCTGAGAGTCCCATTATGCTGCCATTCAGACGAATGTTTTCTCGCCCATTGAGATTCGATTGGAAACCAGTTCCAATCCCTGCGAGAAGAACGCATCTCCCTCGTGTTCGAACCGTTCCATGATCCGGTCGGTAGATGCCCGCCATAGTGCGTAGGATAGTGGACTTGCCCGCACCATTGGGGCCGACGATTCCAAGAATTTCTCCACGTGGTATCTTTAGGTTGACTGACTCAAGCGCTCGGAATGTGGTTCGACCTTTCTCCTTACGAAATCGCCCGGTAATTTGTTCCTTCAGATATTTCGCCCCTCCCTTGACAGGGAAGTCAAGGGTGACTGAAGAGAGTTCGATTGCGTTTTCGTCCAAATCTTCTCACCTCAAAGATGCTTCACAGCCTTCGCTTCGTTCCTCACAAACACAATGCTACCAAGAATCAGAATCGCTACCGAAATTCCGACAGCTTGGATGACGTAAATAGGTTCGAGGACTTCCCAGTTTCCAGTGACAAGTGCCCGCATCAGTTCGATGTAAGTGGCAACCGGATTGAGTGCAAACATGTCATGATGCTCTTCAGGGATATGACGCATGCCAAAGAATACTCCCGAAAGAAAGAATCCAGCTGTTACTAGGATACTCACGACGTGACTAGTGTCCCGGACATGAGTGTGCAAGATGGAGGTGACCATTCCGAGACCCATTGCGAGAGATTGGACACCTAGTGGTACGAGGGGCACAAGGAGGATAGTCCAAGTCATTTCAACACCCATTATGAGGAGAACAGGGGGGATGATGAGGCTTGAGAGGAGGAATCGTAGGGTCTGGAATCCACCGATCGCCCAGAGAAATACTTCTCTTGAGATAGCTACCTGTTTGATGAGTCCACTATTTCCCACAATGGCGGTCGTTGTGCCCGTAAATGTGCGACTGAACATCCCGTAGGTGAGGACTCCGAGCAATATTTCGAGTACAAAGAGGGAGTCGTCTTGACCCCTGAGGAGTGAGAAAACAATCCAGTATACGGCGGTAAGTGCGAGAGGCTCTACCATAGTCCACCCCCATCCAATCATAGTTCCATGGTATGTGATCTTCAAATCACGTCGGACGAAGTGCCTAACGAGGCGCCGATGGTTGTAGACGCGTTGGAACATGGTGAGTGGTGATGTGAGGATTCCGGGTCTTTCACCGGTGGTAGTCACCACCTTCGGTTCACCGGCCATGTATCTGAATGCCACGCGATGAGGTCATGAACCGTTCGCTTTCACGTTGTGCGATTGTTGGATTTATTACAACTCATTTCGACCGGCATCATGATATTCTCAAAGATTGTGCTACTAGTCGAAGGTCATGCGTGTTGCCATCAGTGCTCCGGATGACTTCGTGGCTCCCTATCTCCGCGAGGCCCTCGGTGAAGCCGCTGTGGAGATACCTCCAGAGGCTCTCGAAGATGGGGGTGGCGTCCTTCTCGATGCCTTACTAATGCCTTGTACTACACTAGTCCACTTCAATGCCGCATCACCTGAAGCAGGCAGGGATGATCGTGCAAGTCTCCTCGCGATGAGAGATGCGGCAAAGCCGATTCTTGGAGCAGTTAATCGGCATCAAGGGCTACATCTGATTCTAGTTGGTACTCTCCGTGTTCATCCTCAAGCCACACCTGATGATCCATTCTACTCGGGGGAGACTCGTCTTGCTCCACGCGATGTCGCAGCAGAAGGCCAACTCTGGGTCGAGGAATCCGCATTTGAACACGCTGAAGCGGAACGTCCGGTTTCGATTGTCCGTGCTTCAAACGTACAAGGGGTAGTCCAAGAAACCGGAGAGGGGCATGGACTTCTCCATGCATTTGCGAGAGATGCCATCTTCGGTTGGGTATCAGTTCCAGGTGATGGCTCGCAAGCCAAGGATTTCATCCATGTCCGGGACCTTGTTGAGGTTATCATGGGCGTGGTGCACAATCCTCCACCTACTCGTGACGCCATTGCAGCAGGCACAGGTCGTGCAGTTCCATTGAGGGATGTTGCGCAACAGTATGAATCGATGACCGGGGCTGCCCCTCAGTATGGTAATGACGACTCTTCTGAGGTGTGGGGGGTTGTGGATGTGCTTTCCATTGAGGAACGGATTGGTTTCCGACCTCAAATCACTCTTGAGCAGATGATTGAGGAAGCAATGCAGAATGTCGGATGAGCGACGCAATCTTGATGCCTGAAGAACGATGGAGGTAAACCATGCACTTTTGTCCTCTTGACTACCGCTACGGCGACCAGTCGTTCAAGCGTATCTGGTCTGACATTGGTCGGCATGAAAGGCAGGTTGAGGTTGAACGTGCTCTTGTGTGGGCGCATCGTGAACTTGGTCGTGTAAGTGCTGATGATTATGCTGCAGTTGAAGCGATTTCAAATCCGGAGCATGTTCGGATTGAACGCGTTGCGGAGATTGAGGCCGAAACTCGCCACGATATTATGGCTCTAACTAAGGCCATGGCAGAAGCGGCTGGCGATGCTGGTTGGTGTATACATCTAGGGGCAACTTCGAACGACATTGTCGATACCGCGGTTGCTCTTCAATTGAGAGACTCGATGATTATGTTACGTTCTGCACTATGTGAATTAATCCGAGTGACTGCAGATCTTGCCGAACGTGAACGAGATACAGTCATGTTGGGGAGGACTCATGGTCAAGCTGCGGTCCCGATTACTTTCGGATTGAAGGTCGCCGTTTGGTTGGACGAAATGCGTCGACATCTAATTCGTATTGATGAGGCTGCACCTCGCATCGCTGTGGGCAAGTTTCTCGGTGCAGTAGGCACCGGTGCTGCTCAAGGTGATGATGCACGTGAGTTGCAACGCCTCATCCTTGAACATCTTGGCCTTGGCGTCCCTCTTGCTACAACGCAGGTTGTAGGTCGAGACCGTTATGTTGAGTATGTATCCTGGCTTGCGAATGTCGCCACGACCTGCGAGAAGATCCTTCAGGAGATTCGTAACCTCCAGCGCTCTGAAATTTCTGAAGCCGGCGAAGGTTTCGACGTGAAGAAGCAGGTTGGGTCCTCAACCATGGCGCACAAGAAGAATCCTATCAAGTCAGAGAACGCAAGCGGTTTAGCTCGAATCGTTCGCTCATTCATCATCCCTACATACGAGAATGCTTTGCTTTGGCATGAGCGCGATTTAGCCAATTCTTCTTCTGAACGCTTTACGCTATCTCACTCCAGTGCTTTGTGCCATGACGTGATAATCAAGACGACACAAGTCCTGACGAACCTGTGGGTCGATGCGCAGCGAATGCTTGCGAATATCGATGCACAACGCGGCTTAGTTATGGCTGAGAAGATAATGATTGAACTTGTGGGCAAGGGGGTCGCACGTGATGACGCTCATGAAATCCTCCGCACCGCTTCGTTTACAGCAGTTGACACTGGAGAACATCTGCATGATGTTTGTAGGCGTACTGATGCTCTAACTTCTGTTTTTAGTGCGGAGGAAATGGATGCAATGTTTGAACCGTCTTCGCATATCGGTGTATCTGGAGAGATTGTCGATGAAGCAGTAGCCCTCGCACGCAACTTCATCGATGGGTGATAATTTGCTCCGCCCCTTCCATCTGGCTTTTCCAGTAGTTGATTTGCCGGCAGCTCGTAAATTCTACACTGAGATTCTCGGCTGTACCGTAGGCAGGGAGAAACCGGAATCCTGTGTATTGGAATTTCAAGGTCATCAGATTGTTGCCCATTGTGTGGAATCCATGCCTAGTTTAGCAACTAACCCTGTTGATGGAAAACAGGTCCCTTCGATGCATTTTGGAGTTGTCCTCGGATGGGATGATTGGCATCGTATGAGGGACCGTCTCCAAGCGAAAGGAGTAGAATTTGTGATTGGTCCTTACCTCCGATACGAGGGTCAACCTGGTGCCCAGGCTACGATGTTCATCCGTGACCCTAGCGGCAATCATCTTGAATTCAAGTCATTCAAGGATGATGCGATGATTTTCGATACCGGCTGGGGTCCAATCGCCGAATGAAGCGTTTTTCCCGACTTTTTAGGGCATTCAATTCAAATCGGTCCACGTTAGTTGAGAGCCATGAGCAAGGAGTCTCCGGATCAATGGTGGGCCAATAACCACGATGATGATGAGGATTCTAGCAACTTGATGGATGAATTCAAGGCGGCTCAATTCGGTAAAATGGATCGAGAAGAGGAACTTGAGAAGGCAAGGCATGCATTGGAACTTGCTAAAATTGAGGCAGAGGCGGCCAAGATTTCGGGTACTTCACAGACGATGCCCTCCTCTGGTGCAGGCGGAACGACAACCCCTCTAACAACACCGTCCAATGTCCCAAGTTCTAATTCCATACCCGGTTCGACCCAGGCACCGAATCCCGATGGCTCAAAACCTGGAATCGGTACTTTTGGTCTTTGGTGGCTTTCAAGTGGCGAAGCAACTGCTGTAATCGTTGTTGGGACCATTTGCATGTTGCTCATCGGTGGCTTGGCTGTTGGAGCTATGAATGAGGAAGAATTTCTTCCCATCAAGGCACAAGTAACTGGCTCCACTGACACCGATTGGTATTCTGTCGATGCTTCAATTACCGGTGATGGCGTAAACAATGGTACGGGATGGTTTGAGGATTATGTTGAGATTGAGCATGAACACGAGGACTGCTATACCGATAGTTACGGCGACTACGTTTGCGATTATTGGTATACATATGAGGACGAGTATACTTGCTATGCCGAGATTCTCCTTACGTGGAATGTTAACGGAACGAATTACACTGATTGGGCTGATTCGCCATGGCATACCTCTGGAAGTCCCTGTTTTGATGAAATTCAGAATCACTATCCTCTCGATACAAACATGACCATTGAGATTTTAGAAGATGATCCCTCAAGTTTCCAAGCCTTTACACTCATACACGGAGAATCTGGCACGAAATGGAAAGAGCAGCAATTACTCACTCGTTCATCAGGTTCCTTTGCGACATATTACACCTGCTCGTTCCGGCCATCGTTTGACTATACTGTGGATGGTATGAGTTACAGTTCTTCGTTTTCAGAGTGGCTACCTTCAACCAGTGGAGGTAACTCATGTATGGATGATGCTAAGCAAACTAATGGTCCAAGTTCATCATTATCTGTTTGGGTAAATCCAGAGAATCACAATGATGTTCGGTCATCGGACCCGGGTTTACCTGCAGCTGAAGCGTTACTTTGTTGCCTTCCGGTTGTGGTGCTGATATTGGTTGCTATGTTCCTCATTGTGCGCTTCAGAAACACTCCCCCTGGAGCATATGTTACTCGTAGTGGCTACGTTCACCATCATCGTGGATATCATCATGGTAGCGATGTGGTTGTAATCAACAATCACTACGGAGGTGATCGCCGGCGGTGGTGGCATCGGCGCCGTCATCACCATCACCATCATGGTCATCGTACTCACTCAAGAACCGTTCATTCATCTTCACGTAGTTCAGGTGGAGGCCGGCGAGGCGGCGGTGGACGCTCCGGTGGCGGTGGACGCTCCGGTGGCGGTGGACGCTCCGGTGGCGGAGGCGGACGTAGGGGTGGCGGCGGACGTCGTTGATTGAGTAGAATCTAACCCTGTTTAGTACGCCTTCTTTCATACAAGGAACCCAACTTAGGGCTATGTCGGAGCGCCTTGAGTTCCGCTCTAAGTCGCCGTTCGAAATCTATCACATACTTTCTAGTCTTGAAGCATTGACGGAACATTCCGCTTACGCGGATTTGCATCTCCCTGAAGGTGAAGGACCATTTGGTTGTGTAGTTGCAGTGCACGGAAGTCGGGGCTGGGCGAATCATCATGAGGACCATATCAGAAATTGGTTGGAATCGGGTTTAGCTGTCTGCCAGTTACATCCGTTCTCCACACGATCTGTGGAATCTGTGGTTGAGGATCAACTCTCAGTCACCTATGCGATGATTTTAGCTGACGCTTTCGCAGTAAAGAACATCCTCGATTCAGATGACCGAATTGGCGCTATTGGTATTGCAGGTTGGAGTTTAGGTGGGACTGTGGCAACGTATTCGGCGTGGTCTCCACTTATCGAGGTACTTGGTACGCCATTTGATGCCCATCTTCCATTTTATCCAGCCACACATCTTAGGCCTGATGTGAAGGAATGGTCTGATGCACCGATGTTAATTCTTCATGGAACGGATGACGATTGGACCCCAATCGGTCTCGTCGAAGGGCTCCTTCCTGAGTTGCCTAATGCGACTTTACATACTTACTCAGGTGCGCATCATGCGTTCGATAGCACTGAAGAGAAAAGGTGGATACCGAAGGCGATTCGTCTTGGTAAACGAACGGTGAAGATTGAAGAGAATGGCCATATGTCTGGAATCTGGAAGTTTGGAATCCGCTTCCCAATGAATGAGTTGCGACAGCGACGCTTAGCCTTGCGAATAATTCGAAACCGTGGTGCTCATGTGATGGGAACTCCAGTAGCACGAGAGGACGCATTCCAGCGAGGAACATCCTTCCTTCTAACTCATCTCAGACATGATTCTTGAGTGTCATACTCGAGTGAATGAACCATCAGCATTCATCTGCCACTGGGTGGCATCAGGTGCAATGTAAATCGTTGATCCGTCATATCCCTGGTCATAGTGGCCGCCTCCAGGAAGTCCAGTGTAGTCAGCAACATGGGTTGGCTGGGCAGGGGCAAAGCCAGGGGGTGCTGGAATAGGTGGTGCTGCAGCATTCATCATCGGTGCAGCCTGCTGTGCCATCATCATCTCGACACCGGATTGTGAACCGTTTCCTCCGCGTGTGAGGACGAAACCTATTCCACCCAACAGAGCAACCAGAACCAGAGTAGCAATCACGATGATGAGGATATTCTTCTGAGCGAGAGCATCGATATCGCCGAGTTCAGCTCTCTGTTCAAGAGAACACCCAATGCGCTCTCCTTCTATCTGTACCTCAATTTCAGTTGGTGTATCCGGACAAATATCTAGGTCATTTGTGATGCCGTCGTTGTCAAAGTCGAGTTGGTTGTCTGCGCAACCCATAATTTCTGGAGATTCCAAATCCTTACTCACGGCTGCGAATTCATCAGTATCTGGACACATGTCCATGTAGGCTAGGACTTGATCACTATCGGTATCAGAATCGCCTGCCCAACATCCGAATCCATCTATTCCTCCAAACTCGGTATGGTTGTCTCGAGTTGTAGCATCTGAAGTTCCTGGGCAGATGTCTGGATTGAGAACAACGTCTCCTATGATTCCATCTTTATCCCAGTCATATTCCTCAGCGGCACATCCGAATTCATCGATAAATGAGCCAGTGTTGGTATCTGGACATTGGTCCAGGTAGTTTTTCACACCATCACCATCGCGATCTAGTTCGCCGAACCAGCAACCTGTGCTTGCTTCAATCTCTGTACCCCATTCGTAGACAAGCCCGTTTGCTTCCGAAGTCAGAGTTTTTCCAAAGAGGCGAGCTGACTCGGAGGGGGTATTGAGACAAGCATCGTTGATGTCATAGATGCCGTCACCATCGTTGTCCTGCTGAGTATTATACCCGCATCCTGCAGGGTCTGCGGCTTCACCGAGTGGAGTGTTTGGACAAGCATCGTTCTCATCCAATACGCCATCTGCGTCATCGTCTGTATCTTCAGTATCATCTCTACATCCGTCACCATCAGCGTCGAGAGTATTGCTGGCGAACCATCCAGTTTCACCTGAAGGGCAACCGTCCAATGCGTTTGCGACTCCATCGTTGTCATTGTCGGTGTCTTCAGCATTATCCTGGCACCCGTCGCCGTCTACATCGAGTAGAACCGTTGATGTCCAACCAGTCAATCCAGTCGGGCAGGAATCATTGACATCGAGGATTGAGTCATCATCATCATCATCATCTTCGGTAGCATCGCGGCATCCATCACCGTCGTGATCGACCATTGTAACGCTAGTCCAGTCCAGATCGCCATCCGGTGTGCACTTGTCATCATCATCAGGGACTGTATCGTCATCGTCATCGGTATCTTCTCCCTCATCTCGACATCCATCGGAATCGCGATCCGTAGTAGCATCGGATATCCATCCTAGGTCACCCTTGGGACATTTATCCAGAGGCTGTTCTTCGAGGGTCATGTCGAACATGCCGTCATTATCATCGTCATCGTCTTCGCCTTCATCATGGCATCCATCGCCGTCATGGTCAGTAGTTGCCGAGGTGGACCAGTTGAACCAACCGCGGGGGCAGAGGTCAACAGTATCTTGGACGTAGTCATTGTCATCATCATCATCCTCGTCGATATCGTGGCATCCGTCCTGGTCGTGATCATAGACGTTGTTGGAAATCCAGCCCATCTTGTCTCCGATGTCATCACAGGCATCAGTCAAGTCGTCGATACCATCTGCATCATCGTCAGTATCTTCAGTCGCGTCCTTACAGCCATCCTGATCTCTATCTAATGTGATATCTGTTGGGTCCCAGTTTGTTTCAGGGCCATCGCAGTTGTCGTTTTCGTTGAGGAGTCCATCGTCATCTGCATCCGGATCGCACTCGTCACCAAGTGTATCTCCATCTATGTCGGACTGAGAGGGGTTGAACAGATCAGGGCAGTTGTCATCTACATCTGGTGTTCCGTCGGAATCGGAATCGGATTTGAGGGACCAGATGTAGGCTCCAATCTGAACATAAATCTGGTAATTTTGATCGGTGAAGGCGTTTCCATTTCCTATAACGGAACTGCTTCCTAGGGTGAGGGTGTAGGTTGAACCAATATTCGTAGGACCCCCTGATCCGAATGTTCCCATCCCGATAATTTGGCCGTTTGGAGACCATACCCCTCCGATACCATTGTCATTGTAGTCACCCGATCCTGCATCTGCAGATACCCAATTCCCACTACTATCCATTGTTGCGTGGAAGGGGTCGAAATATGTCGAAGACAGTGTAGTTGTCCCCCAAGTACTACTGCCACTTTGTTGTAGAGATCCACCAGTACCAGACCAACTTACGGTGGCGAAACTTCCAGTGACGAGGAGTACTCCCTCGCTACTGATATCGATATCTCTTACCTCATGGTATCCGCTCGCAGTTGTAATCCAGTCCCACTGATTGTTTGTTCCGCTGCGGGATGCAACAAAGGTGGTCGTATCTTGGCCATTGCTTGAGGACATCACTTGATTTGTGTCGAAATTGACAGTTCCTCGGACAGTTCCTGCGATATAATCCACGCCACTTTGATGTACGATTCCGAAGGGCTGGGCGACTCCAGCAGTCCCTCCTGCTTGGCTTGCATTGGCCCATGCAAGGTTGGTACCTGCATCAGCAATCCAGAGGTCGTAAGAGCCAATTGCTTGCATCTGTTGTGATCCGAAGTTGGCAGTTCCGCTGAATAGGCCGGTTGCGACAATTCCTCCTCCACGCCATGCGATGGATTGACCGAGATCTTGTGATTGCCCACCTGTAATTTTTGCATCGTCCCAAGCTCCATTTGACGCGGACATCTTCGCGATGAAGATATCAGTGCTGGTACCTCCATTTCCATTTCGTGTAATACTCGTACCGAAATATGCTTGAGCGGTTGCATTAGTTTCTCCAATGATGTACACATCTTTGCTGCCATCTGGATTAGTTGGGGACACCACAATATCCTCACAAGCGTCGTCATTCTCCACGGTTCCCGCTTGTTTTGCCCACAATGGATTCAGATTCTGATCGAACTTCGCGACCCATATGTCTTGTGAACTTTCAACGCTACCCGATGGTGTATACGATTGGAAACTCTGAGGCCCAATCGTTACATTTCCTACGAACCATCCACAAGCATACACATCGGTACCCGATGTCGTAATCGCCGTCACAGTTGCGCTTCCTCCTCCATCAAAGACGCCAGTGTAGTACAGTTTCTGCCAAGTTCCAGTCGAGGATGCTTTGGCAACATACGCCATTTGCTCTACGTCAGAGTAAGCTTGGCTTCCAAAACTCACATCATAAATCACAAATCCACCAGTGTAGACGTTTCCGAGGGTGTCCACTTCTACACTAGTAGGAGAGATGTATCCTGCGGCTACGCCGATTGAAGGCGTGGTTGGCGGACTAGAGGGATATCCTGCAACAGCAGTCCACTCTGTAGTGCCTGCTCTCGTTCCAACTGACATCTCAGACACCGTGGGTTCAAGGGGCTCCGGATGAGGGATTCCTGGTGCACTAATCATTCCAATGAGGATGGCGGTCAAGGTCAGGACGAGGAAGCGTTCACTGAGTGCCATGCGCAAGGGTCGCACACCACGCACTTCAACCCTCGGCTCCAAGGTGCACCGGTCTGAATCAGGATTCATACAGTGCAAACGTGGATTCAGCGTCATTCCGCCAATACCAGTTTCCATCTGCATCCTTTGCCCATTCTACGCCGTCTTCATCTGTAGTATGGCCTGAAAGTTCGGGAAGAGGAGTTGGTTCAGGAGCGAGAGCTTCTGCTGCTTCTTTGGCGAACTCTCCAGGTGCTGGAGCAGTTGTTTCAGCCTTTGGACGCGCTTTCTTCTTTCGCGGCTTAGGCTTGTTCCGAGAGCGAATTATCGCTGCAACGCCTACCGATCCGAGCAGAAGTGCTGCGACAATAATAATCGCTGCAACTAAGATTGGGTCCATTCCTCCATTTGTTGCTTGGCCCTCCTGTCTTTGACTGACTGAGCAACCATCCTCATCCACACTGAAGAGATTAGGTGTTCCAGGGCAGATATCGTCTATGTTCTGGATACCATCGTTATCGGCATCAAGTTGGCTGAATCCACAACCGTTCTCATCTACATCGCTCTCGATAGTCGCACTGCAATCATATCCTGAACTCTCAAGCCAATTCAATTCGATTAAATCATTGACGCCATCTTCGTCGGAATCAATTAACTCAAGTTGTTGATCCGCTGAACATCCGAAATTGTCGACTTCAGCATCAGATGGGGTTGATGGGCAGATATCGAACCCATTCTCTGGATCTTCGTCACCCTTGACTCCATCCCCATCCAAATCACGTTCTGTGATTGTGCATCCGTCAGCCTGTTGTTCGGCCGTTCCTGACTCGTCGGCTGGAGTATCTACGCAGAGGTCTTCGGCATCATTGATGCCATCGCTGTCTGTGTCGTCGATACAACCATCGAGGTTGTCATCGAATCCTCGCGCATCTTCATCTGGGCATTGATCTTCTTGATCGGTGAGGCCGTCGCCATCGCTATCTCCTTGGTTCGGGGCGCAACCGTTCAGGTCTACAGGGTCTCCAAGTGTTGTGAGGGGGCACTTGTCCTCGCCATTCTCTTCGAGGAATCCATCGCCGTCATCATCTTCATCCTCAGTATCATCCTTGCATCCATCTCTGTCGAAGTCATTTCCAAAGTTTGAGGTCCATCCAATCTCACCAGAGGGGCAGGAATCTGCAACATCGAGGATTTGGTCGCCGTCATCGTCAATATCCTCTCCGTAACCATTGTTTTGTGCACCAGTATCCTTGCAACCATCACCATCATTGTCGAAATTTGGGTCATTACCAATCCAGTTCGATTGGCCCTTCGGGCAGGTATCTTGTTCGTCAGGAATCCCGTCATTATCGTCATCACTATCTTCATCTGCATCTCGGCAACCGTCACCGTCGTGATCTGTCTCTGGGACGCTGGTCCAATCACTGGCGCCGGGTGGGTTACAGTCGTCTGTGATGTCAGGGATCAAATCGTTGTCATCGTCGAGATCTTCATCAGAGTCGCGACATCCATCAAGATCGAAGTCGAAAGCCACTTCGGAAGTCCACCCAGTAAGTCCGGTCTGACATGAATCTTCGTCGTCAGGCCGCTGATCATTGTCATCATCCATGTCCTCCCCCTCATCCTTGCATCCATCGCCATCGTGGTCGGTGTTTGCATTACTGGTCCAATTCTTCCAAGATGGATTTGATGCACATTGATCCAGTATATCGGTTACAGTATCTGCATCATCATCATCATCTTCGGATGCATCTTTGCAGCCATCAGTATCGTAATCTGAGGCGGGAGAACTAGTCCAGTTGTGTTCGTGTGTAGCGGAGGAGCATGTGTCGATTGAATCATCAACACCATCTCCGTCATCATCCGAATCCTCATCCGAATCACGGCAACCGTCTCCGTCTCGATCATTCATCCACACACTTGAGTCCCAATTCACTGCACCTTTGTCACAGTTGTCGTTTGCGTTGATAATTGCGTCCCCGTCAATGTCTGGGTCGCACGCATCACCAAGATTGTCAGCATCAATGTCGTCTTGAGTTGAGTTTGGAACTAAGTCGCAATTATCGTCCTTGTCAGCGACACCGTCCGAGTCAGAGTCGGGGAAAGAAGTCCAGACGAATCCACCACCTCCTTCAAATCCTACCATGTTGGTTTGCACGCCATCGATAGTTACGTAACACGGACCTTTTGGACAGGCGTGAATCCCGGTGACAATTCGGCCATCAGATAGAATTGATACACCATTTCCACGAACATTGTCTCCACTGGATCCAAACGATTTCGCCCATGCAAAGGTCGCAGTTTGAGTATTGAATCCGACAAGGAATCCTCCCATGTAACCATCTAGGATTCGGGTATTTCCGAAGGTTGCTTCACTGATTGGATGAGTGTTCGGAGAGTCGAATTGCCCAGTTGCAATCAACATCCCATTTTGTCCCATTGAGATTGAGTGAACTGTTTGATGGGCCCAATTGTTGAAGCCGTCCGGGCTATCCGAACGTCGTGCATAATTCCAAGATCCATCTGTACCCATTTGTGCGATGAAAGCATGTTCGCTAGTTCCGTTAGCTACGAGGGATACTTGACCTTGAGTTGCAGCACTATCGAATGTTGTGACGCCTCCCATCGATCCAGCGACGTAATAGTACCCGTCACCTCCGTCGATAATCGAATGCGCGTATACAGGTTCAGCGTTCGCACTTCCTCCCGCTCCTGCAACCCAATTGATTGTATTAGTGGATGAGAGATTCAGTACATAGGCTGCATTTGGACGGCCAACAGGCATGATAATCGATGTTCCAAATGTATTTCCTGAGTTGTCAGAATATGTCCCTGTAACAATTGCGTTGTCTGCAGAATCGACCATGACAGAAGTTGCGTTATCGTATTCTGTGTGAGATTGACTTCCAATGAATCGGACCCAATCAAAGTCGAAATTAGTGGTGTCTACAAGTGTGACGAATCCATCTATTCTACCAGACGTGTTGTACGATACAGCCTCAAAGAAGGCAGAAGTCCGCATTTCACCAACAGCATACACGTGCCCGTCAGACCTGATTGCGACATCGTTCACTACTTCAGTTCCTGAGGACCCGTCGATTGAGACCCCCCATTCCCAGATGCCTTGAGGGGAAACTTTGGCAACGAAGCCAGCCCAGTTCGTATTCCATCCACAAGAGGATGCGGAAGTAAATGTCGCGGTACCGCACATCATACCTCCCACAAATACTCGTCCAGCATTGTCGACATCGATGCTCATGATTTCAGATGCGGGGTGATAGGAACTCGGAGGCCCCTCAATCATCAACTCCCAGATTGAGTTGCCTTGGTCGTCGAACTTCGCAATGAATCCGGTCCTCCAATCCTCGTCCCAATTGCTTGATCCAATAGTCACATTGTTTGCAAAAGCACCTACTGCGTAGATGTCATCATTACTGTCTACAATGACATCGTTTACTTTCACCCAATGTTCCGAATTCGGACCGCCTTGGACGCCAGCGGACTGTGTGTACATGAGTGTGAAATCGGTGGTTGCACCAGGGCTGAATCGAGTATCATCTATCTCTGAAAGGCCATACTCTTCTGCGTTATCTGTTGATTGCATCAACAAGGGTGAAAAAGAGATACCAAGGAGCATGAGAATGGTCAATGCCATGCTCTGTGTACGGGACATGAGATGCACCTAATCCGAACCGATTGATAGACCCATCCGCTGTTTGAACGTTATTCGACATCATGGGCTAGGATGATTATTGCATTCCTTGCCATGTGGAATCCATTCACCTTTCCCCTGATATGTATCTGGCCTTTTCCTGATTCTAATGATTCGGGAAGGCTCATTCCTTCGGCAGGAATACTAAGGATGAAATGCTCCTCCTCAGCGATGATTTCAACTTCCATCATACCATTTCGATCCTTACGGTTTCGGATTCGGTCGATGGTGGCAGAGAACTCCGTACTCCGCCCTTCCAATTCCTGAGTGATACGCTTCTTTTCGGACATGAATCTCGCTTCTCCCATGCGGGCAATCAGTTCCGTTGCACTGATAGGGGTACCAGTATCTTCTATGGGTTCAGGTTCCTCAACAGATGCAACTTCTTCTTCCGCCGCTCTACGTTGTTGTTCTTC
>DAFJ01000065.1:0-2501 GCA_002497905.1 Euryarchaeota archaeon UBA251 | reverse complement strand
CCGCTCTACGTTGTTGTTCTTCTTCCGTCAATCCCATTTTTTCCTGCTCGTGATTGCCCATTGTTTGTTCAATGCCTAGTATTGCAGCCTTTGTAAGGAATCCATCACCGTCGACATCGAGTGTTCGGAATGCTGCTGCTGCTTGTTCACTAGTAACGACCATCCCAGTAGGTGCTGCGCTGGATACGAAGGACTGAAATTCTTGGAAATTAATGACGCTGTCGTCGTTTTTATCGATGAAAGTAAACATTTTGTCGAGCATTTCAGGATTCATGCCTCGGAGAGTTTGGATCATACGTTCAACTGATTCTGCCCCTCCAATGTCCTGAACTGAATCACTTGCTACAGTCGCTGCTAATCCAATCAACTCGTCGAGTTTACTATCGAGACGTTCGTGTAGAGCAGCTCGGGCAACATCCGGAAGAATTCCAGCGACTTTGTCGATTGTCTGATGTGCAGTTGCTCGAAGTTCTCCGGCATCTCCGTTGCCGGATTCTACCATCTTGTAAATCGATTCTGCAAGAGCGTCAACTTGCTGGTCCCATTGGGATGTCATAGCCATAGGATATCTGACTGGGATATGAATTCAGTGCCGGATAATGTGTTTTTAGACGAATGGAGCATGAGTAATCTCTGCTTTCAGCATCCGCCGGGGATTGGGTGCAATATGGACGATGTCTCCAACTTTGACCCCCTCCAAGTATGCCATTGCTATTCCCACTCTGCCCAATGTAGGACTTGGACCTCCACTGGTAATCCATCCGATAGGGACTTCATCTACGTGAAGGTGGACTGGCGTTCCATTCCTTGGAAATGGTCCCTTTTCAATGACTTTCAATGCATACCATCGTGGCCCGTTATCAGCACGAGCCATCATCGCATCTCGGCCGATGAAATTGTGTTCAAGGTCCAACCCAAATGGGACATTTGTCTCTAGAGTAGTCCGTGATAGGAATCCCTCTGGGAACCCGTCCGGAGCGTTTTCATCAAGACCCTGCCAATGGAAGTCTTGGCCAGAGAGGAGGAATCCTTTCTCCATTCGTAACGTGTCTCTAGCACCTAGGCCCACTGGGACTACACCCTCATTAGCGCCAGTTGCTAGGATTGCTTCCCAAAGTGTCTCAGCTTGATCATTTGGAACAAAGATCTCGAATCCACGTTCACCAGTGTAACCTGTGCCTTGAATCCAGCCTGTAATGCCTAGTTCGTTTTCGCTAATCTCGCGCCATCGGAAGTGATTGACTACATTCATGCTTCCAAGTACGGCTTCACAGATTTGGGGGGAGTTTGGACCTTGTAGTGCGAGTATGCTAGTATCTTCCGAGAGGTCGACAATCTGGATGCTTCCATCCGGGGGAAGGTGGCTACTGAGCCATTTGTGCATGACAGGAATCATAGATGCGTTCGGGACACCGAGCACTTCGTTTTCATTCACAACGGCGAAAATCATGTCATCAATCACATTTCCGTTTTCATCAAGGAAATGAGTGTAGGCGCAGCGCCCTGATCCAAATTTCGATGCTTTCTGAGTCCCTACATGGTCTAGCCAATCAAGGACTCCTGGTCCTTGGAACCGAAATGATCCCATGTGAGATACATCAAAGAGTCCTGCAGCATTCCTAGTTGCATGGTGCTCTTCTAGCATGGATGTGTACCAGATTGGTAACTCCCATCCGTGAAAATCAACGATATTACCTCCATGTCTCTGGTGAGATGTGAAGAGAGCGGTTCTCCTAGCCGAGTGCATTGCAAATCCTCTGTCCGTTAGGGTTTTGATAATTGGCAATCTTTGGTGAAATATATCTTGTATATATTTTTACAATTATCAATGCACTGAGTGCATCAATAAAGTATATAGGTGAATGTTCAACCATTCTTTGAATAGATGAAATTGTTTGAGCCGAAGAAATCAGAGATTAGGAAGTTGCAAATCACAGGCGGCTCGACTTTCATTGTCTCCTTACCCAAGCGTTGGGTTGTTGAGCATGGATTAGTCGCAAAGGACCATGTCCGTGTTGAGTGGCGCCCTTCAGGTAATCTCCGCATCATTCCAGAAGCCTCATCGATTACTCGTCGAAGAGAGGTCGAGATTGATTTGGACTCGCTCCCATCTGATCTAGCAATTGATCATCTGATTGCTGCTTATCTTTCTGGAGCTGCAATAATTAGGGTTCGAAGGAAACATGGATTCAGTTCCTCTGACCGTAAACTTCTACGTCGATTTATTTCGATTGGCAGAGGTATTGAGATAGTGAATGAGAGTGACAAGATGATTGAAATTGAATCTCTTGTAGATCTTGGTTCACTGTCAATATATTCCTCTTTGAACCGGATGTATCTTCTCGTCCGAACGGTCCTCAAAGATGTCATGAATTCTTTTGAATCAGGTGACTCCTCCAATCTTGATGATATTGAGGAAAGAGAAAACGAGGTTGATGCATTGCGCTTACTGATTGAGCGCCACATTGGAGGTGTTCTCGAGAGTGCGAGTTTAGAGGACT
>DAFJ01000054.1:4545-20315 GCA_002497905.1 Euryarchaeota archaeon UBA251 | reverse complement strand
ATCCACCATATCTTTCACCTCAAATTAGGCTTCAGATTTAGACCATTGGTCATGTTTTTCGATAGCCTGTGTAATGTCAATTGTATAGATTCCAGCAATCCTACAGGCTTCTATATGGCCTAGAATCGACCCAATTAATTCTTCAGTAGCCTCTCTATCTAGGTGCTCTTCAATCCATTCAGCTATGGATTGACCTAGGTCATGCCGATTTATCGTATCCTTTAGACGATCAACATCATCATCCCGAGGGATTTCGATTTTCAAGCCATCACCTCCGATACCACAGGATACTGTTGAATTTCCTCATCTGTCCACATATTGAGCGGGTCTTCGATACCATCAGGTAAGGTTTGACCCATTGTGAGGCGGCATCTAGATCTCTTCCAATGATCGTTACCGAGTACAATCGCCACTTCGAGAAGTCCAGCGAAATTTCGGAGTGCTGTGCGATCAGTGAAGGACCAGTAGGCAGTCCAGGGATGTGTGTGGATCCATAACTGGAAGGGCAGTACCGCGCCTATCGGCGCGGAGAGTCGTACCTCTCCAGAGGATCCAAGGTCTACGAACACAGCCCCTTCAGCATCCTGAATCCAACTAATCTCGATACCTAAGGCGTGGCTTACGTTCCACACTTCATCCCATCGACCTTGGATACCAAGAATCCGAAGTGAATTGATTATTTCTTCTTCCAGATATTCACCATTCCTAATTTTTTGACAGAGTTCATTCGAATCAATATTTGAATTCTCTAGAGCTTTCATTCTCCTGCCTCCGCATCAACATCTCCCCTCTCCATCAGTCGCCTCAATCTATGGAATAATGCATTCGGGCTGCGCCCTAATTCTCTTGAAATTTCATCAAGGTCCCTTCCATTATGATCTAAACCATCCAGAAGTATCCGGTCATCCTCGTCAGACCAGGGCTTAGTTGCTTGCGGAGCAACCGTCATTACAGGCTCAACAGGTGTTCCGAAGATGTCAATTCGGCCCTTTGTGATGGAATCACATATTGAATCAGGAAACTCTGTTTCATGGCCACATCTTCGGAGTAGAGAACGCATAATTGCATCCGCGAGATGAACTGCAGCATTGGCAAACCCGAATTGAATTGCACCAGATTCGATTGCACCTTCGGGCTGACAACTCGCTGGTGCATGTTCAGGTGTGAGCGCTTCTATCATTACAGGGTCTGATTGGTCCGTTAGCAGGAGTGTGAAGTCCCCCATACAACGCGAGTCGTACCACTCTTTACCTTCTAGAGAATGGACAATTCTTCGAGGCTCTGGGCGATCGACTGCAACAATAACGATGTGCGCATCTGCTAGCGAATTCGAGTCGCGGAGATTGATACCGTGGGGAATTAGGCGAACAGCAGCGTGTATGTCGGCAAAAGTTTCTGCCAAAGCATCGACTTTGAGCATCCCGATTTGACTCGGTGTGAACCTCTGGTGGATAAGGTTGGCATCTTCCACTTCGTCACCGTCATAGAGATGAAACTCGATACCTCCCAGATGTTCAGCTATGACGCCATTACGTAGCGCATTCACAAGAAGGAGACAAGTGTTTGATCCGATACCTCCAGCTCCAATGATGCTGATGTTCAGGGGTTGTTGTGGAGTATTCATGTATAGGATAAAGAAACACTGACCCGTTATCAATGGATGAAGAAGGAAACTCGCCTCTAGACGCAGAGAATTCAACCTGGTTGGTGTCTATGATTCGCGAAGAGTTGGATTTGTGGGGCCCCCTCAAGGAAGTTTCAGCAGTTCGTGGGTGGAATCGCCACCCTCGTATTCTATTACACGATTTACACGGACTCTTTGGACATGCAACCCTCGACCGGCTTGGCCCTTCGATAGAGTTGAGGACAGTGGTGCTTGATCCTCGTGTTCGTGGGCAAGGGCGCTCCCATGAATTGGTTGAGCAGGCGATTTCACGGTGGTACCAGGACGCTCTCCTTCACAGATTATCTCCCCCACTTGAACCATCATCTCGACGTCCACTAATCTCTTGGACTAGAAATGCAGCTTTAGCAGCAACATATCATCGAGCGGGTTTCTCCTTGGTACAGCCTGAACGTCGCTGGAGCCGCCTCTGGCTCTTCAAATCCACACTAGCCACCCTTCCTTTACGGTTGCAAATCTCTGTTGTTCTTGATCGGATGCTACGAGGTATTTTCATGTTGTTTCAAAATCCAATCCGACTTAGACACCAAATCCGCCATATTCGAGAATATCGTTTATTCCTATTTAATCCAAAATCATCACTCCAAACCCCATCACGAGCCCACCCTATGTCAGAAATGACGGCCGTTACCGGTCGACAGTTGATTGAAATCGAGGAGAGCCAATTACAGGCCTTTGTTAATTGGGACGCAACTGAGGAGGGATGATGAGGGGCCCCGTCTTGGAACGGTCAATGGCTGTTGACCCCTTTGAGCCAATCGATATTCGAATCGAGGTTATTATCGGGACACTCCTCGTCCTCAATACCCTTCCATTCGGCTTCGGTTTTGCAGGGCCGTGGGAGGATGCAGGTTTCACACGGGGTGTTGGGGGACTAATTGGCTGCTATCTATTCTATCGAGCTTGGTTCGCCACTACCTTTGGATTCCATGGCCTCATCCCCGCCCTTCATCTGTGGAGGAACCCTCGTAGGTCGTCATCCCGCCTCACATTGATTGGAGTAGCAACCCTTGGTTTAGGGTGGATTATCGGGGGCCCCTTATCCTCTCTGTTTGCAGACCCGACAGGCCTCATCATCAATTTGTTTGGCAGCCTCATGCTGTTAGTCGCAGGCTATGCTTGGTTAGTATTTGATGGCGGTTTGGAAGATGTTGTCGAGGAAGAATGACATTCAGAATCTCCATCCGATTAAGATTTGAACAAGACCTACTAGTGCTAGAATGGAGCCGAGAAGTGGTGATAGACGAGCATTGTAAGTATATTCGATAGTAACACTCTCACTCGACGCTTCCATAGAATTGCCGGCAACAAACCGGATATCTCCTCCCTCTAGAACCCAGTCAAAGGTTCCTCCAGAGTAGGGGCCTCCAGCGAGATATGTCAAACTATCACGATCGCAGACGAGATAACCATCATTACCGCTGGAACAATGCTCCTCATCCGATGCAGGTACGATAGCAATCCACACGTTTTGGGAACCCCAATCAACAGAGATATCTGCAGTTAGAAGGGTTGCTGCGGTTTCAGGTATGTTCACCCCATCTTCTAGCATGACAACCCTATCACAGACATTGAGGCCAAGGATTCCGGAATCACATGCAGGGACGTCACTATCCAAAGAACCCGAGCCAGAATATCCCACCATTCCAGCAGGTACTGTGACAAGAATCATGATTACACCGGAGACAATCCATCCAATCTTCATTGTGTTGAGGAGAGCGCCCCCGTCCTTGAATCGCATGGTTATACGAGCGATGATACCTTAGTTCGTGCGTGATACAGAAACACTCAACGAAGCCGAGTTGTTGATATATCCGTCGAGATTGGCCAGATACTTACCCTTGGGTGTATACCATGGAACAGATGACATTGAATCAGAAGATGAATCAAGCCAAACGCCAGACGTCAGCTCTCACATTAGTGATGCTGATGGTCTTCAGTACCACACTCGCGTTGCTCCCAGTAGGAGCAGATGATGGCGAGATTGACATGGGTATTTTCGCTCCGGCAGAAGATCGCACCCCGATTCAATCAACCTATCAGGGTGGTAACCAACCAGGAGGTGCACCTGTTCCTGGAGCTCTGGATCAGTCGCGTTTCAATCACCCTGCCCTCAGCGATCCAACTTGGAGCGACATTCTCGCTGGTACTGGCAAAGTTGGAGATATATCGGCTCTGCAACTTAGATCAGAGGCATATTCATTCCTCCTTGAAGAGACCAATCTCGGTGATCACGACAACGATGGCATCGGTGATCTCGACGATCTTGACGACGATAATGACGGAATTTACGACTTAATCGAACGATTCGATGGTTGCTTCGGAACCGACCCTCTTGACCATGACAATGACGGTGTTGTAGACGAGTATGATTTCGATGACGACAATGATGGTATCCTTGAGGGACCAATCGATTATACTCAAGGTGCAGACCCGTTAAACGTCTCAACTGACCGCTACGTCGAGCCTAGCACAATCCATCCATGGACGCTAACTGCAGTTGGTCCAGGATACATGGTTGATCAGAACCCGTTAGACCGTGACAATGATGGCGTCAATGACGAGGATCCTGATGGTAGCGGTCGCGAATCTTTCGATGAGGATGATGATAATGATGGCCGACTTGATCAGTTCAAGTGGCCATGCGACTTCGATTATGATGGGGTCCAGGATTATTTCGATGATGATGATGATGACGACGGGACCATGGATTACATGGATCGCGACCCATACAACTCCAGCATCACTCAGACGATGTCTGCTGCTGCTGCTGCCAGCTCATCTGATGAATTGGTTTACGATGCGGCAGTCCCTTGGACTTTCAACAGTTACGCGCTGTACTCCTTCAGTGTCGATTACGTAACACTCGAATCCCAGTATCATCCGAACTCTCCAGCCTTTACTTCGATTGTGGATGGTGACCTTGATGGCGACGGTATCCCAAATTTCCTTGATCCGGATAATGATGGAGACGATACTCCGGATTCTGCGGACACCGACGATGATAACGACGGCATTCTGGACATGTTTGATCCTGATGACGACAATGATGGCATCAAGGATGTATGTCTTCGTATTGATACCAACGGCGATGGTAACATCGACTATCCTGGTGTTACCGGCGCTCTTGAGACCCCTGGTACCGACTGCGAAATTGATTATGATCGAGACCTTGACGACGATCGTTGGCGCGCTATTGACCAAGATTACGACCTTACTCCCGATTGGTTCGATGTCGACATGGGAGGCCTCGCATCACCCGATAATGACCTTGGCCCTCCTGCAGTCAACATCAATGACGAGCCTTGGGATTGGGACGACGATGGTATACAAAATGAGAACGATTCTTTCATGAATGCAACTGTGGCTCAAGTTGGACCGAATGGCTGGAACTGTCCAACTCCTTCCAACAAGAACCCCACAAATCCAGCACCCGAATGTTTGACAGAGCGGAAGTCATACGTCGGTAACAACGATTGGGACGGAGACGGTATCAACAACTGGTATGATTACGACGATGACAACGATGGCTTGCCAGATTTCCTCGACATCGACTGGAACTGTGATCTCGATGATGACAATGATCTCCATCTCATCAATGGTTCACGATATCTCGATGATGGACCGAATGCAATTGATTCTGACATAGATGGTGATGGACTCAGTAATGATGAGGACTGGGATGATGACAACGATGGAATCAACGATCTATACGATCCTGATGATGGTAATTGCGGAGTCCTAGACATCGATTCCACTGACGATTTCTCTCAGCCGTACTTCCCAGTATCTGATGGCGCTGATCTTGACGGATCACTAGATGGCCAGTTGTACAATACCAATATGTCTGATTTCTGGAATATGAGCCACACAACAAATCCGTTTACTCTTGCGAATGGCTTTGTCATTCCATACAATGGTTACAACCCTACTACGAATCCAATTACTAATGGCGCAGTCCCAGAGTTCTATTGGTATTACATTAGTAGATGGAGTCCATGGAATGGAGACAATCATTGGGATATTGATTCGGACGGAGACTCTCTTGTCAACGGACTTGATGTCGATCAAGATGGCGATGGTTTACCAGATGGTTGGGACCAAGATGAAGGCAATGACGGAGTTTTGGATATTGATGATTTCCGAATGGGCGGTTCCGTAGACGCAGAGGACACTTGTGGGTGGACGACGGTAGTCGGATATGCCTGCGGATACGAGTATGCTTTCCATTACATGCTCCCACTTGATTCGGGTACTAACTTCCAGTACACCAAGGCGTACAGTATTCGACCCGATTCAGGATATACGGATGGGCAGTATGATGGGGCAAATAGCAATGGGAACTGGGATTGCTTTGAGGTAAGCTGTTGGCACTTTGAATTCAATGGTCAAGTCACTGCAGCGGTACCTTTCGATGATATCAATCACAATCGTGATTTGATGATTGCATGGCGAGGTCTCGGTCAGGGGTTGTTCAATTGGAATGCGGACATCAATGGGAATTTCTTCCCAGACGAGTATGCAGACCTACTCAATGATAGCGTTGATCCTGATGATGACTGTGGTGCGCCAAACGCTGGTACACCTAATCCACAGTGCATGTTCAATGATACAGCCGACCTCGATGACGACTTCGATGGGGTCTACGACTTCTTCGATGTTGATGACAACAATGATGGAATTTGGGATTTCTTCGAGATTGATACAAACGACGACTTTGATGATGATGCGGGTACACTACCTCCTGGTAATTTCTTCACTGGGACAAACTGCTTTGACAACGACGATGATGGGACTGATACAGACCCTGACGAAGATGGATTTTACCAAGCGGTTTGGGATAAGGGGGTGCTCGGTCAAGGCTTGATGTTCCCTGAGTACTATGATGTAGACAATGACAACGATGGCATTGTCGACACCGAGGATCCAGATGATGACAATAACGGCGTACTCGATGTAGTTCAGGAATTGACTTGCTTTGTTGGTGAGGAACAACATCCGTTTGATCATGACAATGACGGTGTTCCAGACGGCAAGGGTGAGACCGACTGGGATATGGATGGTATCACTAACACAGTCGAACTCGCGAGTCAAACTCCTTGGATTAGCCCATGGGATCACGACAATGACGGTATTCGTGACGACGTCGATCTTGACGATGATTCCGATGGTATGCATGATGAGGACGAGATTCTACTTTGGCCTCAACGTTACAATAACGAATCAACAAATCCATGGGATCATGATGATTTCGGAGGAGGCCTTGGTATTGCTAACCCATCTGATCCTTCAACGGGTCCCGACGTTATCGATAACGATGATGACAACGACTCGAGGGTCGACGTGGATTGGGACCAGATTGAAGACAATGAGCTAAGCTCAGATTGGGATAGTGACAATGATGGCGTTCTCGATGAAGATGACAAGATCCCTACGCGCGTCAATATGAGTATTCCAGGAACAATGTGGATGGATGGTAAGAAAGCCGCAATCTTCTCAGGTTCGGTTTCATGGCTCGATCCTGCGTTGGGTCAATTCGTTCCTGCACCTAACTTGCCGGTGCAAGTTACAATTGAATGGGCAGGGAATGGCACCGAAGCAGTGCAGACTATCGACGTACTCTCTTCTGAGTTTGGTGGATTCACCGTTGGACAATTCCTACTTCCAGAGGATCTCGATGTGGGCCCGAATACAACTTACAACGCCTATGCAGAGGTAACAGAGATGTTCATCCATGACGGTAGTACCTCAGAGATGTATCCGCTTGAGATTCGAGCGAATACAACCTTCGATTATGTTGCTCCTGAGTACTTGCGGAGTGGCGAAAATCCCCTTTATCTCGACTTCAAGACTCACTATTCTGCAGATTGGGATCGTGGAATTTTCAACAATCGAATCAAGTATGCTCCTGTTGCCTTTGAGGTCACTGGAGGGCCCTTCGGCGATCGTCAGAATCCATCTACCTTCGATGGCGCAGGTCAAGGATTCCGAGCAGACCAAGGCGGTTATGTCTCGTTGACATTTGTCCAGAATCAAGGTGCTCAGGGCGAGTGGAAACAAGTTCGCTACAATGCATCTCTCAATAATGGACCAGGTACAATCCCTGGTGGTTATGAGGAAATTATCTGGAATGGTTTCCTGAATAATCACGATGTTGTGAGTACGTATGAGTACACAAACACCACTCTACCCAAGGGTAATTACGAGTTCAACGGCGAAGTCAACATGTCATATGCTGGCCCTAACGAGTGGCCTTTCCCTTGGCTTGAGGGCGATGAGACAGACACTTTTGTGATCAAATCAGTAGAGCGTATGTTCATTGGTTCACGAATTATCGTTCCTTCGCACAACCCAGTATTCTTCTGGGATGCGCAGCAGTTTACTGGCGCGTATTTCGGCGCTTGGCGCCCAATGTTTAGTGAGGCCGGTTTGGTTAATGCTGGATATGATACGGACATGAACAACCAAATTTCACCCTCGGAGTTTGCAGCAGTATCATCTGGCCGACAGTATTCGGTTCTTTGGAATGATAACCCGGCTGACCTTCCACTTGGTGATGCATCAGCAAACATCGATTCTCCATTGCGTGACTTCGTTACTACGAACAGTACTCATTGGTTTGTCTCGATGGTCAATGGTGCAGATTCGAATGTGCCCCCTTGTGGCCCAGTAGATCCATTGGACCAGACTAGTCCTATTCGTTGCGAAATAGTCCCTGAGATGAACACTGGTGAGACGTTCGGAACTATTGGCGACGTCAAGAATCGTACCTTAGTCCCATGGACAGACGGTGCCACAGTCCTCCAAGTTGATCTTGATCAGGACAGTGTTTTCGCTGGTAGTCGTGAGAGTGTTAACCCGAAGTATCCAGCTCTATCCGGAGGCCTTGCAGTTATGGATTTCAACTGGACATGGCGCACTGAATACCAAGCTCTGACCTATGGAGTGAAGGTTGACTTCGTTGATTCTAACTTCTTCTTTACCGGCAACCAGACCTACACTTTGTCACCGACTGGTGCCCATGTGAATGTCTCAGTGGTCGGTACAACTGACTTCCAACTGAACACCGTCCCTGTTCTCTATCGTGGAATGAACACCACCCTTGAAGCACGCCTGATTGACAATTCACTCCAACCAGTTCCTTTCCAGCCTGTGAATTGGACTTGGTCTGCCAATGGCACGTCAGGTCTAGCTCAGACTGATGTGAATGGTGTGTTCAAGATCCCATTGAATATCAGTAAGGATCACTCCCTCGGTAATTTCTCGATGACGTTCGGATTCCCAGGGACACAACGTCTGAAGAGCTCAAGTGTAACTCAGGCACTTTGGGTTGTTAGTAGGACCTTCATCAACCTTGAAGCAACGACTTCAGGAGAACGTTCTAGCGGTGACGTATGGTCTGTTTCGGCTCAAGTCACGGATGATAATCGGACACCATCAATCCGCGATTTAGGACAAGCCCTCGATGGCATAGGCGAGAATGGTGGGCGAGTGTTACTGATTTTCGAAGGGACAGACTTCGATAATCGGCAGCATAGGCGCATCATCGCCGAACTGACTCCTAATGCAGGTTCGGTGTATCACGAGATGTTATTGAATCCACAGTTGCTGAAGGATGACCCTGAATCCTTCTTGCCTGATGGATTCGGACCAGTCAATGTAATTCTCCGATTCGAGGAGAATCTACCTCATGAGGGATGTGTCGCTCTTGAGACCTGGATGCTTTCGATGCAGGGCGCATGGGACCCATGCACCTCGATTCCTAATAACGAGCACTTCCGTCGTGAACTACAGTACAATGTTGACGGATTCTATCTTCGTGGACGCACCACGCTAGATGTCGACGATCAGATTGTCTACACCAGCGAGGTCAACCCAGTTACTGGCGAAGTCGTCGAAAAGCCGATGACTGTCACAGGCCGTTTGACTGACGAACTTGGAGGCAACCTCTCTAATCGTGATATCCAAATTAGCTATCAGATGACAGGTTCTGCGGCTGATGTACCACAATGCGAAGCGGGACGAACTGATAATGAGGGATATTTCGAGATTGACTGCCCACTGAACGGCGTCTTCGCAGGACAGGCCCAGGTTACGGTCAGATACAATGCTGATTTGAACAACGATGGCTATCGCTTCAAGGATGCAACAGTCATCAAGAATTTCGCGGTCTTCTCGAACAGCACTCTGAATGTCGAAGAGGTCGGCCCCTTCTTGACCGATGTCGATCGGTATGTCTTCGCTGGCAATGGAACTAGTATCCCTGTGCTCTATCTCAAGGAACCGTTCCATGTCCATGCAGCACTTTACCAGAGTAATGGGAACATGCTTGGTGGACGTTGTCTCAACATCTACCTCAGTCCTGAGATCAACCCGCGACCAATTGCTTCTGCAGTCACAGATGATGCAGATGGTCGTATTGAGTGGTATTCAGGAGATCCTGAGCAGAACCCGAGTCGCCGAGGTGTTGAACCGATTGGTGGACAAGGACTCGAAGGATTCCGAACTCTCCGTGTTGCCTACGAACCAAAGATGGAAGTCAGCGGTGGATGTGGACAAGAAGCGAATGCTGTAGTCAATGGTTCACACATGGACATCACAGTGCTCGTGCGCAGTCGTGTTGACATTATCTTGAAGGACACATGGTCTAAGGCGGACGGCTATCAGCCTGACGAATGGGTCAATGGTACCGTTCAGGTCATGCGCGATCGTCTTGATGTGCCAGTTTCCGGCGAACAGGTCATGTTCATCCGGGAGTACTGGAATGGTACGGATTGGGTGCTTGAGAACATCGATTACCAGACCACACTCGACAACGGCGAAGCATCATTTTCCTGGCAGTACACTGCACAAGAAGTACCAGGTAGTGATGATGACGCTGTAGGCGGTAAGTGGAGGATTCTTGTGCAGTTCAGGGACTCTCCTAACTTCGAGCAGACGTTCCTAAACAATACTCCTGAGATTGTCCTTGGCGACGAGCCAATGGGTGAACAGACCAGCGGCTTGTTCACAGCTCAAGTCATGCTTCCATTACTGATTGCTCTACTTCTTGCAGCGGTAATTGGCGCTGTGATGTATCGTAATTACCAAGAACGTCGCCGCATCGAGATTCTCCGCGGTATCTTGACAGATTCCTTGATGTCCTTGCGGGCTTCTAACGAGTACATCCAAGCAATCTTCGATTGCTGGAAGCAACTAGTTTCCTTCTTCCGTAGTAAGGGAGCAATGAAGAAGGTCTACGAGACCACACGTGAGTTTGAGGATGCAGTAAATCGCATGCTTGGCGGAATCACCCCACCTCATGAGTTGGATGCATTCCTCAGCCTCTTCGAAGAAGCTCGATATTCCGATCACGAGATTGGTGCAGCTCAGCGAGATCGTGCAATCCAGACCTTACAGGCTGTGGTGAATAGCCTCACCTTAGCACTTGGAGAAATGCAACTTGCGAGAGTTGTCGACGAAGGTAGCCGATACGAGAATCTGACTAAGGCCGGAGAATTCGTAGATGCTGATGGCCAGTTACGCCAGGCAGGCGTTGGTGAGGACGGCGCCGCAGACAACTTCTCTTTGTGATTGTTCGAGTTTTGCTTTGAAGTTCGGGCCCATGGGGAATAGCGGTAGCTCTCGTGACCTACGGTCACGAAAATTATCATTTCACTTACTGTTAATTGTGGTGTAGAAAGTAAACTTACCTACGCTGGGTAGACCGGATATACTCTGGTAAACTGCAAATCAGCACTTGAAACGCAGTTTTTCCATCCTATTTATATATGAAAATTAAGGAGAAAGTATCAATCCTTGTAAAGGGAGAGAGGCAGAAAATATGACAGAAACTGTTGATGGAAAAATGATGACGAACGAATTCTTGGGCTCACTTGCCGTTGTGTACTTCATGACGAGCATGGCAGTCGGGACTTCGGGAGTGACGAACGCAATGGCAGCGGGACTTGTTCTCGCGGTGATGATGATGACGCTCTCGGGCGCTATGATTCTCCCGTGGATCACCCTTGGCCGAGTGATGAAGCAGGAGATGGACTGGCAGACTGGTGTGCTAGCTTGGCTCATGCAGATTCTAGGTGGAGTAGTTGCCTACTCGATTGACTGGTGGGTCATGAGGGGTCAGGGACACGATGCAATGGTTGAGGCGGCGTTCACGACGTACCTCTCGAACTTCTCATTGGATGCTTCGGTTATCCTGATGACGTTCATCGGCGCATTCCTACTGATGATGGTCTGGTCTCGTCTTGGTGGCGGATGGGCAATAGGTATCTTTGCTTGGATGCTTATGTCTGGCGGCATCGATGTAGTCAGCGCTGGCGGTGTCGGTGGCATGATTGTCACTGCATCATACGGCACGGACGCAATCGTCCAGGTCCTCGGTATGATGATCCTCGGTGGAGTTGGAGCTGCAGCATGGCTCTACTTCGATGAGATGGTCCTCTCCGCAGAAGATGCTGGAAAGGCTCGCGAAGCTGCGGAATGATATCTCACAGCCTTGTTGGTTGTGGAATTACTGTCCTTTGGACCCAATGACATGAGGTGAGAGGCGGCTCCGGCCGCTTCTCTCTCTAACCCTCGGGATGAGGGATTGGCGCATCGTGCCTTTCCTTCATCCTGGCCCCTTTTTCTTTAACGCTTAATCAAGCGAATGAGTCATTTGATATCTATTCGTCCCCGATTTATGGGGCGCTGGATTTACCTTGGTCTTGCAATTGTATCGGAGGTTACCGCTACCGCTTCTCTGAAGGCTACAGAGGGATTCACTAATCTCATTCCATCCGTGATTGTCATCATTGGATATTGTTCTGCTTTTTATTTCATGTCTCTTACATTGGATACAATTCCTGTAGGAGTGGTTTACGCGATTTGGTCAGGTGCAGGTATAGTGGGGATTGCTATAGTATCCTACATTTTGTATGGGCAACGATTAGATCCTGGTGCAATTATTGGGATGGGCCTAATCATTGCAGGAATCCTCGTGATGAGGTTATTCAGTGATGCTTCATTCGAGTGATTCAAACATTTTATCATTCTATAAACTCGCCAATAAGATCTGGATATTGCGTATCAGAAGTGAATATTCTCAAAAGAATCACTAAACCAATTATTGCGAAGAAAACCATACCAAACCGCAGCATCAACTTAGGGTCATCTTCGCTTGACTTTCCATCATCCATGTAAGATTCAATGTATTACAAGAAGTAATGGTTTCGACAATATTCTAAGTAAAATTGGGGTATTTATGGGTTAAGAGTAGGGGGTCAGAATCCAAGAGAAGCCCCACTGAGTAGCAGATACATGATGTATAGGAAGAAGATGCTTGCAGCTAGAATTGCAAAAAAGATTGTGATAGTCGCAACTCCGAAAATCGAACCAGTCAGGGCAATTCCTGCGGTTCTGATATTTCTCAAGAAAGGTGTAGTATTTTGCAGATCTGTATCTATGGCTTCATCATCGTTCGATGTCTCTAATTGAGGAATTGAAGCCGTATTTCTGCCCATAGCGAATCCAGTAATGGTTAGGATTATTCCAATCGGGCAGCAAATCCAACAGGCGTATGTGCCAGCGCCGACGTCTTCTGAATCAACTTGATAAGAACTCACAAATCCATCTTCCTCACTATAGGTTGCATTGTCGTAATCGAGACCACCCTGAACAATTAGAAACGCTGAGACAAATATGATTAGAATCCCCATTATCGAGACACTCGTTGCAATTAATTCTCGATTATTTGGGTCACTGATACGTATTTCTCGCATCCAGTTTATCAGAGCATTGTTGGATCTGATGGTTCCACATTTTGGACACCGAGCCCTACCTTCATGCGATAATGGAATACTGAGTGTTTTACCACATCCTCGACACTCAAATTTGAGAGTCGCCTCATCGCCAGTCATTTGTATTACCAAATTGTAAATTCAGAATTAACTTATTGCGGCGTCTAAATCATATCGCCTTTGGCATCGAGAACTTCGACCGTGAGGCCCGCTTCATCGACTTGAGAGGTGATTTCGTTGTGTAGAGAGTCGCTGAACTCATCGAGGCTTGCAAGGATAGATCCAGAGTTTGGATCGACCAAGTCATCGATAAGGTGATTCAACACACAGGATACTCCGTAGGATTGTCCAGTGCGGAAGGCGTGGTCGAGATCTCCGGGCTCAGCCCCTTCTGCTTTAGCTCGAAGAGTGACCGCTTGGACATATGCAGAAAGTGCCCCATAAAGCGAAGTCATTGCAGCTGAGACCTCTTCTGATGAGCCTAGGAGTGCTTGGACTTCAGCCATTGCTGCCTCCTCACATTGTTTCAGTAGCCGATGGGTTGCCACCACATCGGTTGTATCGCCAGTCATCGCCTCGGTCATCAGGTCCATCCAGTTGCTCATAGTGCGCACAGGGAGGGCCGGACGAATGAATCATTCCCCCTTTTTTGATACTCATCCCTTGGAGCCGTCTTCCATTTCCGCTCAAAGGGTTCATATCGGAAGGGTCGGTCGCCGGAATCCCCAATACATCGAGGGAGTCACATGGCAAGACAAAACACGAAGACCAATGAGGGCCTAGTGGAGCTTATCTCCGACCTTAAGGCCCAGACTCGGTCCACTGGTGCTGCGCTGTGGCGAGATGTTGCGAATCGACTCGAAAGAAGTCGTAAGAACTGGGCCGAGCCCAATCTTAGCCGTTTGGAGCGGCACATGCCTGAGGACGCAACCGTTCTCGTGCCTGGGAAGCTCCTTGGTAGTGGATTGGTTTCCGGCAAACGCACCGTCGCCGCATACAGCGTGAGCAGTGGTGCTCGAGTCAAGATTGAACAGGCAGGCGGGCGCGTAATCACAATCCGTGAGCTGATGAATGAGAATCCAAAGGGAACGGGGGTGCTAATCCTTGGCTGAGACAACGTTTGTTTACGATGCATCTGACAAGGTGCTTGGCCGACTGGCCAGCCATGTTGCGAACCAGTTACTCTCTACTGCAAAGGCCGGTGATGGTGCTCGCGTCATTATTGTCAACGCTGAGAAGGCTGTTGTAAGCGGTAAGAAAACGGAAGTATTCCGCGATTACAAATCCAAGCGTGAACTCAATCACCCTCGCAAGGGTCCGTTTTTCCCACGTATGCCCGACAAGATCCTAAAGAGAACAGTCCGCGGCATGCTACCTTACCAGAAGTCACGATCGGGTCGTATCGCTCTACGCAATCTTCGCGTAGAAATTGGTACACCCAGTAACCTCAAAGGTGACCTTCCTGACGGCCACGAGTGGGGCGACACTTCGAAGTTCGACCGTGGTCTTCCAAACAGCTTCGTTCGTTTGGAGGACATCTCAGAGTCACTTGGTGCGGATATCACACGTTTCGGAGGTGAGGCATGATGGCTGCTCGTAGCAAGAAGAAGATCTCAGTCGAATCTAGCGGTAAGCGTAAGACTGCGATTGCTCGAGCTAGTGTCAAGAAAGGAAAGGGCCGAGTTCGAGTGAATGGTAGCCCTATCGAGATTATGCAGCCAGATATGGCTCGTATGAAGGCCATGGAACCACTCGCTATTGCTGATGCTATGGACCGCCTTGCAAAGGCTGATATCAACATTTCAGTCGAAGGAGGTGGGACGATGGGCCAGGTTGATGCGATTCGTACTGCTATTGCTCGCGGTCTCGTTTTTTGGAACGACGGCGCTGCTGGCGAAGACGATGAACTTCGCGATGAATATCTGCGCTTTGACCGCAGCCTACTCGTAAACGATCCCCGACGCAAGGAGCCCAAGCATCAAATGGGCCGCGGTGCTCGCAAGAAGAAGCAGAAGTCCTACAGGTGATTCAAGATGCTCATTCCAGTTCGATGTTTTAGTTGTGGTAAGGTCATCGGTCACCTTTGGGACCGCTATGTGGAGCGCATGGAAGCAGGTGAAGACGCAGGAGACATACTCTCCGATCTCAAAGTCGAGCGTTACTGCTGTCGCCGGATGTTTGTATCTCATGTGGATTTGATTGACGATATCGCGCCATTCAGCACCACGCGGGAGATTTGATCCGAGATTATCTCGGAACCACGGGTCCGTGGGTTAGCTTGGTCTATACTTGGCGGCTGGGGGCCGTCA
>DAFJ01000054.1:0-4222 GCA_002497905.1 Euryarchaeota archaeon UBA251 | reverse complement strand
AGACCCCGGTTCAAATCCGGGCGGACCCACCAATCTTGACCTGACGGTTCAACGGCATGGATAAGAGAGAGGCCATCCATCCTGCATCTATGAGGCGGCTCACCTCCATTGTCCTAGGACTTCTTTTCCTAGGCTTATCCGCCGCACCAATACTGAGTGTTACAGCGTCCCAGACTATCTCATCAAACACTGTTTGGTCTGGTTTCCACGTTGTAGATCAAACGGTTACAGTTGCTCCGGGTGCAACATTGACCATTGCTGCTGGTGCTGAAATCGATGTGACTGAAGACGTCACAATCACTATTCAAGGCAATCTGGTAATTGAAGGGACGGAGAATAATCCATCCGAAATTTATGGGACTTTTCGCTATCCAACTAGTGATCGTCCAGTATGGCAGGGTTTCCACATAGATTCGAGCGGGTCTGCGATAATTGGTCAATCTACAATCACACACTCACGAGGGGGATTCGATGTCGCCGGTGATTTGTCTATCACCTCAGGGATGAGCCCCCTCGTTGAAGGCGCTCAGATAGGTTACCGTATCGATGGCGGTTCTCTGTCAGTCCCTTCAGATTCGAGTTTACACTGCTCTGATTCAGCAATTGCTTGTTTGAGTATTGCATCAACTTCGATTGATGTCCCTCTTGTTGAGGCTGTAAACTCCTCCGCCATCGTATTGTTGAATCCTGATGGAAATCTAACGGCCTTGGAACTAATTGGAGATGATATTGGCATAGGAGTTCAGATTCACGGTGGTGCAAATCTCTCAGTAACTAATCTCAATTTGACTGATGTGAATGTAGGTGTATCACAGACTGGAGTTGCAGATACGTGGATTGGCTCGATTCACTTAACCGGCGAGAATGGCATCGTCGTTGATTGGGCGTCATCTTCTGGAGGCGTTATTGACAACATCGCAACCACATCTGGAGGTTCGGTGCGGGAAGTAATTCATGCCGAGGGCGTGATTGATGGCTTTGTTGCTAATGTAACAGTAGCAGGGTCTGGAACTCATCCAGCTCTCCATCTCGGTGTGGATGGCATGATCAATATCCATTCCTTCACAGCAACCGGATTTGCGGAAGGCGTTATGCTCCGAGGTTCGGGAACTGCTAACCTCGATGGAGTGGATCTTTCAGTATCAGATCGATTAATCGACACGATAGGTGCTGCGACCCTTCATCTTAGTAATTCAGATTGGGTTACAGGTGGTAAGTTCGGAACTCTTGCCAGTACATCATCGATTTTGATTGGAGTAAATATGACAGGGACGTCTACTGTAGAAGACGGTTTGGAACTCATTACTGGTAACCATCAGCTAGAAGATGTGCTTCTAGAAAGACCATACATTGCATCAGATCGTGTATCTACGGGTCTTCGTTGCATATGGTCTGAATCAGATCTTACATCTGTTCAATTAATTGGATGGTACCGTGGAGCGGTTCTCGAACAGGATGCACACGTTACTGCCCAGAGCCTCAATATCTCTGGAGGGGGCCGGGATGGTGGTGCTTCAGTTGTGATTGACGGAGGCTCCTTCCAAGCGACATCTCTTCACACGGAGGATGCGGATCATGGAATTGAGGTTCTGAACGGCTCTCCTCTCTGGGATGATGGACCATCTGTTCATATCGACCAATGGACGGCGGCAGATCATCGTGGCATTACCTTATTGATGTCAGATGAAACCTCTGTCACGGTACGAAATCTTCCGACATTCCAGACCACCTCTGCGTACGATGCATTTGGTGACGGACATCTTCTATGGGGTGGTTCAAGTTCAGGACGAGTATCTGTGTCGGAATCTCATCATTTGATTGAACATGGCTTTACCATTCAGGATCTCGGTGGTCAGGCTGTATTTGGTGCAGAGGTTGAGAGCCTTGGTTTCAATACGACCTCAGCCATTGACGGTTCAGTTATACTTCCCATTCTTGAGACAGGTCATACAACGGTTACGGCGACTAGTGGAGGGATTGGAACAACACAGATGACCGATTCCAGTTTGGGTATCATTCAGATTCCATTGTTACCCACTAGTGGTGATTGGAGAATCTCCACGGGTAACATCGCCGTACTCCAAGGCGGGAACTTCACCATACCTGGTGATCTAATTATCGAGTCTGGGGCTGCTTTGTATCTAGTCCGTGCTACCTTGATGTTGAATTCGAACGCATTCTATACCTCAGAAGGGGGCCAACTCTTCGGAGAGGAAGGGTCGATTATAGGTGGAACCGGTAGTCACGGTTCAGTATTTTCTCCACTTGCTTACAGCGGCGATCTTACTGTTAATCAGTCGGTTGAAGTCAATTGTACAGAGAATGCAACAGCTGATGGAAGCTTCCTCTCGACACTTACAATCGGATCTGGTTGCACTCTTACAGTTCATGGTTCAGTTAACGGAGATGTGATTTTGTCCACAGGCGCAAGTGTTCTCGTGAAGTCACCGATTAGTGTAAGGATCCTCGATCGAGGTTTTCCTGTCGAAGGGGCAACGGTGATTGTTGGTGCTCTTCAGATGAACACTGCCAGTGATGGAACAGCCGAGGGCAGCGTAATATCTGCGAGATATGAGGAAATTGAGAGTGTAATTACAGGGACGGTGACAATCGTTGTTCGACAACAAGGTATCGAATCCCTTCGTTCATGGGATACATCGGGTCCATTCAATGAGGATATTAGCGTTTCAACTCTTGATGCTGGAACCCTTACTGGATGGACTCGTATCGAACCCCAGTTCTCACCAGTTCATCTTCTCGGAGACCTTGTTGTTCCTGTTGGTGTGACGTTGCAAATCTTACCTCAAGCATCTCTCCGAATCGGTTCTTCCATGACTGTGGACATTCAAGGTAATCTGGATGCAGAAGATGCTACAATTACAGGATATGATTGGCTATCTCTGCGTATCTCTGGAGATGCTATGATTCGCGGTACTCAGATTACTGGTGGACCAATCGATGTTGTCTCAGATGGTGTGTTAACCGTCACCGATTCGTTACTGAACGGAGCTCCAATTGATTCGACCGGCTCCTCTCAAGTGATTATCCAGTCATCTCGTTTGTTGGGGTCCTCAACCTGCCTTTCGGGTATGGATCAGAGTGTGCTTAATGTTCAGGATACTACTTTTGAATCGTGTCATCAGCAAGGGATTCTTGCTTTCGGATCCATCGTTGAATTTACCGATATTAACTTGGCACCTGGCAATGGCCGAGGCGTCTGGTTACAATCTGCAAATGGGAATGTGACGAATCTCGAATCGACTGAACATACTGGCAAGGCAGCGCTTTTACTCGAAGATGTTGGTGATTTACGTGTTCGAGGAGGTACATTCAATGCTAGTCTTGAACCAGCATTAATCTCACAATACACTGATTCTCTCGATATTGTTGGAGGCCACATAATCGCGAGTACCGGAGTGATGTTGGAGGAATCTTCAGGCATTATGGAAGCGATGATTTTCGATGGAGGCGGCACAGGCGCTGTCGGTCTCCGTGTTGATGGTTCGACATCACGTCTGTTGACTCTACGAAACCTTTCTTTCAACGGATGGGCGCATGGAATCGAATTGATTGGTGACAAAGATGATCTGGAGAATCCAGCCGTTAGAATCGAGGAATGTGATATTGATACTATTGAATCAATCAGTAGTGTTAGCCTACCGTTCCGCGTGTCATCAACAACTCTAACTGGTTCTGTCAATGTATCCACGACTGCCTTTTCTTTTGAAGCAGCCTTGATTTCATCTATGCCAGCAGGTGGAATTGAAGTAATTGATCCTGCGACAGTACGCATTGCTGAAGAACGTCGAATTATCCTTCAGGATCAATCAGGTAATACACTTGATTCAGGTCTTATCGAGTATTATATTCCAGAGTTTCATAGTTCACTGCCAGAACAATCTGCCATTGTTGAGAATGGTGATTCAGCAATCCTCTATCATCGAGTCATGACTCAAGATTTTGATCTCACATATCCGCAGGTTCAACTTGATTCGACTGCAGGGGGTTACCTTTCGGAAATCAATTCAGTGGAGGTTGGAGATGGTATGTCATCAGACATCGTGATACAGATGGATACGAACACCGTCCCGACAATTACGATTACTCAACCAGCTAATGACCAAGTCACATATCTTGGAGACGCCTTCCTTATCGAAGTGCAGGTAACGGATCCAGATGTTATTCAAGCAAGTGCATTGATGGTAACATATGAGATATCAGA
>DAFJ01000028.1 GCA_002497905.1 Euryarchaeota archaeon UBA251 | reverse complement strand
TGTCCCCTGCACCAACCATATTTTCAGAACATTATATTTGATACCCCCATCGATGCATTCCCATGACAGAAGGATATGCTGACAGTGGCCACATCGTTTCGGTAGAATTTGATCCCAAGGTGAGAGTTTACTGGTGGCTAGGAACTATGTTTGGTATGGTAATGACATTCATCGGAATACCAGTTGCATTTCTTTGGTTGATAATTGGAATGCCAATTCATCATAAACAATTCCAAGGCTTGGCTTGCTCCTTAACCGATCGTTCACTGAACATACGTATGGGATGGTTGTTCAAGAAACAGCAAAACATACCATTAGACAAACTCACTGATGTATCCATTCATGAAGGACCAATCCTGAATGCATTTGGAGTGGTCAGAATGCATTTTGAAACTGCAGGATCAGCACCATTTATCCTCACAGGAGTAAGAGGAGGTCCTCAATTTAGAGACCTTATCCTCAAACAACGTGATAGCATGTCCTCTCAATCAATGATGCCTGTACAAAATTCACAATCGGATGAGGTTCTAGTGGAAATTAGAGATTTACTGAAAGAGATAAATGCAAACCTTGCGAATAATCAGTAATCATACCCTTGATGCATTTATCCTCCAATAGAGGAACGGCGCAATCACGATGTACATCAGAACACCATATACTCCCGATGGAAGGCTCAAAACAGAGAGAGTCGCACCCGCTTCGGGAGCTAATATGAGGCTCCCGATGGTGATTCCAACGGTTGCATTCTGTATACCGCTCTCTATCGAAACAGTCGTCGCTTGATTGTTTTCAAGGTCTAGAATCGTTGCACTCTTCCAACCTATCCCGAGCATTAGAATATTGAGTACAAGAACAGCAGGCCCCAGAGTCCCGATATTATCCATCAACGTGTCAAATTCACTCGCAATGGCTGCAATGACGATTATCACGAAGAGTCCTGCTGCGATTTTTCCGACTAATGACTCAATACGATTCGCTGTTGATTCTGAATATCGACGAATTATCATACCAATTATCACGGGTACGCTCGTCAGAAGAAACATGGTTATGCCGAGTTCTAGAATCTCAATATCGGGCGATGCAGCACCCATGAAATGGTCCATCGAGAAGCCCACGATCAACGGAAGTGTAACCACGGATACCACACTTACAACTGCGGTGTAAGAGATTGATAGAGCTGTGTCTCCCCCTGACAATTTTGTCAGAATATTGGAAGTGACTCCCCCTGGACAGCAAGCCAGAATCATCAATCCAACTGCCATCTCTCCGGATAAATCGAAGATATTTGCAATCCCGAAACCTACCATCGGCAGGACGATCATCTGGTTCCCTAGCCCCACTGCAAATGCTTTTGGCTCACTTAAAATCAGACTAAAATCGCTCACTCTTAGCCCAAGGCCCAATGAGAACATGATGTATGCTAGAGATAAGGGTAGAACGACATCAATGATGATGTTGGATTCCTCACTCGAACTAGCATCAGAGTCCTGAGCAGTAACAATCGGTGAAAGAACTACTATTGTCAGAAGACAAGCAATTAGTACCTTAAACAACTCAGTCATGTAAATCGTAAGGTTTCATTTAACGTATAGAATATGCCGAATAAGATGCCGAATCCATCATATTATGCCGTCTTGGCGCGCTTTTCAGCGACTATCGTTTGTAATGAGGCTCCTAGCATAGCAAGAATTGGAAGAAAGGTTCCGAATCCCGGAACTCCAAGGAATTCATCTTCGGAATCGATCGTAATGGGCGCTTCTTGGAGTGTAAAATGATCACCGATTGTCCCATCGGTTCGATGATGAGTCATTGTAATTTCTCTTACATCACCATCGTATACCCAACGAGTCCAACCATAGGTACTATTCTCGCGAAAAGCACTCCATTCTGGCTGTGGTTCATCTAATTCCTCGTAGGATGATCTCCCTGCAATACCAATTACTAGGTGGATGGGGCCATGACCGCGGCCAAATATGTCCTCCATTCCTTTGTCCATTACAGATTCATCAGATACAGGCCAAGTCCTCTCATAGAAGTGGTCGTGTCCTGCGATGACTAGGTCTACTCCATGTTCTACGTATAGCTCCTCCAATGCATCTCGTAGTTCGACTTCTGAGCCATGGTAACTGTTGCTCGAGTACATCGGGCTATGGCCGTAGACAATTAGGAATGGTGTCTTCTCACGATCGATTGAAGCTAGTTCCTGATCTAACCAAGTGTATTGAGAACTCCCTGCGTCGTAATCATGTTCGGTAGACATGAAGACCATATGTACTCCTGGATATTGTCGGCTGTACCAAAATATCTCAGATTCAATTTGACCATCTGAATCAAATCTATGTTCGTAAGGTGTGAACCCATATCCCGGTTCGTTTTCATGATTCCCGACAGCAGTCATCCAGGGAATTTTTCTCATGCTTTCTTCTTGGTAGTCGAACCAAATATCCCAAGTGGATTGTTCTCCATCTGCATAGGAGATGTCGCCTGAGAGAGTTACTAGTTGGGCATCAGTATCGGCAATAATAGCATCAGAAACATCCATTCCTTCACTTGATTCTCCATGGTCTGCAATAGAAATCCATTCGAAGTGTATGGCATCCGGGTCTATTGGTGTGAAAGTGTAGTCATTGGACCATGCGTTTCCAGATCCAACTCGATATGTGACTTCCTCGCCTGGAATGAGTCCAGTCATCGTCGCCATATGGAATGCCATGTCGTGGTTGTAGCAGTAATCCGAACTAACAGCTGTCTGCCCATTCCACTCAACTTCACCAGTTGCACGGCCTTCAGTTGCCCAGATGACATTCATTGTCGTAGGGTCACCAGTCGCTTGTAGGTGGATTTGACGAGGTTCGGTACTGCCAACTATTGTTCCAGGGCATTCCTGAAACACCTCATTGAGACTCTGTGCCTGAGCAAGTGGAATCAGAAGGAGGAGAATGAACAGGCCCGCCGTAATGGTTCGCACATTTGCCCAGTATCGCGCCTGTCTTAGTAGTATATCCTTAGTTCAAGCAGGGTAATTGAGGAGAGAATGTGTTTCGATACCAGCATTCTCAGTTCCATTTAGGCCATCTAGTTCAATCATGAATAGTCCCCCGATGACGGATGCACCTATGGATTCACAAAGGCGAACTGATGCTGCAACGGTGCCTCCAGTTGCCAATAGATCGTCTACTATCACAACACGATTACCTTCAGATAACGCATCTTTGTGAATTTCTAGAACATTCTCGCCATACTCAAGGCTATATTCAACTCGTTCAATCTCATGAGGCAACTTACCAGGTTTCCTTACTGGAATGAAACCGATTCCTAACCTCAATGCTATTATCGATCCGAAAATGAAGCCACGACTCTCCGGCCCTACAATATGAGTGGGCCTCCATCCTAGATTCTCTAAGTCTGAGATCATTCTGTCTACGACAGCGCTCAGAAGAGCCCCATCAGCCAGTACGGGTGTGATGTCCCGAAACATGATCCCATCAATGGGGAAATCTGGTACGGTGCGCACAGATTCACGGAGTCGTAAGAGGAAATCATCGCTCATGCTAACCGCTCCACCATGGGGCCATTAAACCCATTTTTCGGCTTCTCAGAAGATGTATGAGAAGATCCATTCGAAGGTGTTTCCATCGCCAGGACCGATGTAATACAGGACTAGGAATCCTGCGATTCCATACATTACAGGACTGACTTCTTCGAACTTCTGCATTCCCATCTTAATGAGAACCCAACTGACACAACCAGCAGCGATACCGATTGCAATCGAGTAGGTGAATGGCATCATCACAATCGTGAGGAATGCGGGCAAAGCCATCTCCTTGTTCTTCCAATCGATGTCAGCAGCTTGGCGCATCATCATGGCGCCGATAGCGACAAGTGCGCAGGCTGCAGCGAACTGTGGAATTGCCTTGAATAGGCCTGCTAGGAATAGGCCTGAGAGCATTAGGACGCCGACAGTTACAGCGACGAGCCCCGTCTTTCCACCTTCTTCGATTCCTGCTGCGGACTCGATGTAGGTGGTGGTAGTGCTGGTTCCTACAGCTGCTCCAACAATGGTTGCTGCAGCATCTGCCATGAATGCCTCATCTGCCTTCTCCAGCTTGTCATCATCATCAACGTAGCCTGCCTGGCGTCCAACGGAGTAGAGGGTGCCAGCAGTGTCGAAGATATCAACGAATAGGAAAGCAACCATCACCATGATGAAGGTGTCAAGATTATCTCCGATGCTGCCAAATCCATCGATAAAGGCACCCATACTCTCAGTGGGCATACCTACGAATCCGAAAATGTCGCCTAATGCAGGGGCAGATGCGTAAACACAACTTGGGTCGAGATAACCTCCGTTTCCATCTGGGATGCAAACCCACCCATCTGTGCCGAGGCCAGCAGCATTGTCTAGCCAAGGATCGTATGCACTGGTAATCCATCCAACTATGGATGCCCCAAGAACGCCGTAGATAATTGCTCCTTTCATACCACGGGCAAGCATTACGGCGATTGCAAGGAGTGCCACCATTGCAATGAGTGCACCATGCATATGGCCACTACCGGTTGCAGAGGTACTCCAAAAGAAGTCACCTGTGGGTCCAAGAGCAACTAAGGTTGCATCATGATTGACGACCCATCCCATCTCACGTAGTCCAATGATTGCGAGGAACGTTCCAATTCCGGCTCCAGTAGCAATCTTGAGGTCCTTCGGAATCGAATTAATCAACGCACTGCGCCATCCCACTTGTGGCAAGGATATAATCAGGAAGATGATCCCTTCAATGAATACAGCAGCGAGGGCTAGGGGCCATGCTTGATCCATTGGCATCTGGGCCGGCCCATAGGCCAGTCCGAATACAACTCCAAACACGAAGAACGCGTTAAGTCCCATTCCAGGTGCTAGAGCGAATGGTAGATTCGCCCAAAGCCCCATCACCATACAGCCGATGAATGCCGCTAGAGCAGTAGCGAACAGTGCATCGTCGAATGGGATTCCTGCCAAACTGAGCATGGCAGGATTCACCACAAGGATATACGCCATCGTTAGGAATGTCGCAACACCTGCTCTAATTTCGTTCTCAAATGAGCTACCCTTCTCAGTGTAGCCGAAGTAGTCGTCCAAAGCCTCGATTTCCATCTTCAAGTCCCCTATTATCCTCACCTATCCTAATTGCCGGGGGATAAATGTTCAGTTTTAGAGAAAGGTTTGCAATCGTTGTTCAATTTATTACAAAATATGCAAAAATTCGGTTATTCGCCTCCTAGAATTCAGAAGTAACTCTGCATGTCACTATTTTCTTCTCTTTGTTGCAAATCCCTCTTCAAGAATCGCTTGAAATGACAGTCCGCCTGAATGCTTATGTTACAATCATTACAATAGAGGCCCATGGACATGGATGTGGATGAATGG
>DAFJ01000061.1 GCA_002497905.1 Euryarchaeota archaeon UBA251 | reverse complement strand
TGAATCAATGGGCTCGCAGTGGGCAGCCCGCCTCGCTACCCTCTGCTTAGAGAAGAGCGAGCTCCTCAGTTAGGATATCTATCGAATTACGAGGTCCGAGGAGACCGAGAACGGTGTAAGTTCCAGGTGGGATTTCGGTATGGCCTGCATCCTTGACCGTGTGGCTAACAATACCATGAGCAATCTTGGAACTAATGTCATCAATTGTTTCCAAATCTGGTGCTATCAGTGATATCTTGCGTGAGCCGGCTTGACGCCAGCGCTCAAACATCGCAGTACCTCGGGCCTTGAGTGCAACTTCAACTGCAGCATGAGCCGCTTGCGCGACTATCTTGCCCCTGCTCATATCGAGGTCTGTTCGAACGATGAGGGCCATCGTAACATTAGAATCACTGGGTGGAGGATTCAGGTGATCGACTCCCAGAGATGGTTACTTCTGAATCACGAGAACGGAGGAGGACGCGATGCAATACAGGACCTAGCCAAGCTGCAAATGCGACGTTTCCTGCGATGTGAAGCAAGTCGTATGGTATGCCTACAATGAGGTAGGTCAGGAAGACCGAGGGGCTTGGATCTGCAAGTAAAGCAGCCATAGATACAATGAGATCGAAGACGATGGCAGCACCAATAGAGAAGTAGACAAGATTGCGCATATTGAGTTCTCCTTCGTTATTGGTTAGATGACTGGATGCCATAGCACCAGTCCATGCAACGAAAGACCATCCTATCGCTTGGAACAAAGTCCAGATTCCAGTGCCAAGGAAAGCATTGGAGAGTAACGTCACTAAAATTGCGATACCAATGCCACGACGAGCTCCGAGGGTCGCCCCAATAAGGAGAAGTGCAACTGTCACCGGCTGAATGTTAGGGAGTGGTTCAAGCATAACACGACTAACGAAGAGAACGGAGATGAATGCTGCAGTGATCGCTATACCACGCATATTTCGTGATTCTGGGCCTGCATTCAGCAATACAATCAGAGCAAGGCCGGCTAGAATAATCTCTGAATGTAGCACAATCTCAGAGGGCGCACTTAGCGCGTGAAGACCGAGCATAACTTCCACTCAGTGTGGTTAGGCATTAAGCGGTTACTATTACTTTGAGTCTAAACGCCATCAAAGAAAACGCCAGTGAATAACGGAGGAACTTGGCAATGGATGTTGTTCGATTGAAACAAGTGCATGATTCTCGTTAACCCAATACTCCCAACCACCATCGCCAGACGCGGTCTCGAAACTACCTATTCCAGTCAGATAAGACCCCAAAGCATGATCCTCAATCTGAATCTCCAATCCGAGCAATCTAGCTGCTTCAATGCTAGCAGATTCGACATTTGTATGCCCTTCTAGGCCTCCAATACAAGCCTCAACTCGTCCATCGACATGTGGCATCCTTTGAATTTCAAAACCCGTCAAATCATGATGTACCGATGTGTTCTGAGCATCGATGAAATCGCGTCCATTCGGTACATCAATGCAAACAACTTGGGTACCGATGTACGAGTCTGGGAAATCATCCCATAGAGGATCTTCTTCATCCGCATCAACGGTTGTATCTGTAACCGACTCTGTCAATGCTTCAAGAATTGCTGGTGCTAGGATAACGACAAAGATTAGCCAGATAAGTGAAAGTGCGCGAAGGAGGTTAGTTTCAACCATCTCATTACGCTGAGATGCAAGGATAAGAATCCCAGTCAACCCTAGCCCGATTAGGAATATAATGCCTGGAGAAAACAAGGAAGATTCAGTGGATTCTGTTTCTTGGTCTAGTTCATTATTAGAGACGTTTGTTAATTTCGATGAAACTCCTTTCACCTCGAGCAAGCCTGCATCATTTCCTCCAGTCCAAACACCTAGACGATGGTCAAGCCCTGCAGTTAGCCAATTATCGATCTCAGGATACCATGTCCAAATTGGAACAAGTGTCGTACCATTCTCAATCCGATGTGCGGTCCAATGTCCATTTGCTACGTTCCAAGGAGTTGTTACCAAAGAAGAACCGTTCACCTCATGGATTCGAATCTCTCCTGTAATCGATCCTATTCCCTCATGATAATCCATCAAAGTACAATTGACTGTACAGATAAACAAGTGCAAACCATTGGCATCACCAACGATGACTGAGTTGTTTTGAACCGCGACTGTCCCGATGCTCCCTACAAGTTCAACACTTGATATGGGGCCTAATCTATCCAAAATATGGAGGCCTGATGTATTCGCTTCGATCCCGTTAGAGGCTACGATGTAGCGGCCTTGCTGCGCATCAAGAACATGGACTGAATCTCGAATTCTTGATGAATTATATTGGGCAACAATCGTTGATTCATTCGCATCGATTCGATGGATTCGGCCCATCTCATCGCCGACAAGATATCCCACATTCTCATCGGTAACAATCGATGTAGCTCCATGGCGATACCCTGTTGCGTTATCGGGAAATGTGAATTCACGAGTTATTGAGCCATCATTCGGATCAACCCACAACAATCCTTTCTCGATTGGGACAACAAGCAGACCTTGTGATTCGTGAATTCTTCCTGTAATCCCCCACATCGGTGAATCGGTTGAGATGGACCATGCTAACTCTCCATCTCCTGATTGATGTGCTGTTACCTGTCCATCTGTCCAGCCTGTTACAATCAGGCTCATTGGCTCATGATGATACAAGGGTGAAATCTCAAACAACAGAACTTGAGATGGGTTCCATTTCCACTGTTCCTCACCGCTATGAGAATATGCGATGAGTCCGTCAGTTGTCTTGACTACAATCGAATCTTCAAGGATCAAAGGAG
>DAFJ01000091.1 GCA_002497905.1 Euryarchaeota archaeon UBA251 | reverse complement strand
TAGCTTAGCCAGGTAGAGCGACGGACTTTTAATCCGTTGGCCGGGGGTTCAAATCCCCTCAGGCCCGCCTGACTTTGCTTGGGTCTGTTGGTTTTTGGTGTGGAGGCAAGGGGTGTGTCACATGGCGGTAAAGAGTTCAACGAAGAAAAAACTCATCGAACTTGGCGTCGATGAAGGGCACGCGAGCAAGTTGGCGGACGATACAAATCTTAGCCAACTCAAGATGCTCTCTTCAGAGCAGATTGGCGAGAGAATCAGCCTCCCAGCAGATGACAAGGTTGTCGAGAAGTACATGGCACTGATTCGTCAACAACCTACGCGCACGCGACGCTCTCGTTCTGCTAAGCGTACCATCAGTCAGAAACTTGAGGATGAGGACATCATCGGTCACAATGATCGCTTCAATGTGTTGAACCATGAACTGGTCCCCCATCATGAATTGGTCGACGTTGAGGATGAAGCGAAGGTCCTTTCTCCATGGTCTCTCATGACAACTGATGCTGAGGGTAACCAGCGCCTTGCCAAAGAACGTCTTCCCAAGATTCTGATCAACGATCCTGCAGTTCAAATTTTGAAAGAGATGGAAGAGTCAAAGGTCGAAGGCCTACCAGCAGGTTGGTTGACGAACCGTGTCGTCAAAGTCATTCGTTACAGCCGTTCGGCAGGTGCAACTACTGCCTACCGATTGATTGTGGAGGCCCACTGAGGGAGGGATTGCTATGAAGGAAATTATTGAAGCATACTTCAACGAGAGAAGCCTGGTTAACCACCAGATTGGTTCCTACGACGACTGTATCCCCTCTTCGGGCGAGAAGGGTGACGGGAAAAATCAGCGAATGAATCGCATGGAGAGAATTGTCCGTGCAATCCGTGTTGGTACAGATGAAATCATCGAGGACGATGAGGGTGGCATGATCAAACTCGACGTTCTTGACAAGGAAATCATCGTCCGAATCAAGAACGTTTCATTGGGTAAGCCTGTGATTCGTGAAGCGAACGGATCTATCCATGAATCTACTCCTGTTCAGTGTCGTCTACGTAAGTTGACCTATGAGAGCCCTCTCTACATGGATTTCAAGATCTACAGGGATGACAAGCCTACACCTGACGAGGAGACTCGTGTTCAGATTGGTTCACTCCCGATTATGGTGCGTTCCCGTCGCTGTAATGTGCACCCTGAGAACATAGACAACAGTGGAGCTGGCAAGTTGAATATCGCTAGTTCTATCGAGGATCGTAATCGATATCACCGTCTACTAGAAAAGTATGGAGAAGATCCTCTCGATCCTGGTGGTTATTTCATCATTAACGGGACCGAGCGTGTCCTAATTTCGATGGAAGATTTGGCTCCAAACCGCGTGACAGTCGAGAAGAACAAGAAGTACACTTACGAAACTGAAGTTGCTAAGATTTTCTCTCAGCGTGATGGTTCTAGGAAGCCACTCAATGTTGAGAAGCGTCGAGATGGTATGCTTATGGCGAAAATCCCCTCTGCTGGAAGCACTCCAGTCCCAGTGGTCCTACTGATGACCGCTCTCGGTGTTGAGAATGATCAGGAAATCTTCCAGGCGATTGCAGGCCCAGTGGAATCGATGAAGTACACAGTTGCTAACATCAACGAGATCAAGGATAACGATGAGTATGGCGTCCATACTACTGAAGAGGCCCTTGCATGGCTTGAGAAGAAGTTCGCAGCAGGCCAGCAGAAAGAGTACCGCGAGCAACGAATCCAGAATATGTTGGACAAGGAACTCCTCCCTCACCTCGGTGAAACACCTGAGAATCGACGTAAGAAGTCGGTCTTCCTTGGCCGAATTGTTCGTCAAGTACTTGAGATGGCGATTACGGATCGGGATCCAAACGACAAGGACCATTACGCTAACAAGCGTGTCCGTTTAGCAGGGGATCTCATGGAGGATCTCTTCCGTGTTAGCCTTCAGCAACTTGCTCGAGATCTCAAGTATCAGCTCGAACGGCACCACAATCGAAAGCGTGATCTGAAGATTAGTAGCTGTCTTCGGCCTGATGTTCTCAAGTCGAAGATTATGCATGCTCTTGCGACTGGTAACTGGGTAGGAAGTCGGAGTGGTGTTAGTCAACTTCTCGACCGAACCACCTATCTCGCAGCTCTCTCACATATGCGACGCGTGACGAGTCCTCTTGTCCGTAGCCAGCCTCACTTTGAGGCTCGTGACCTACACCCTACTCATTGGGGCCGTCTCTGCCCTAACGAGACCCCTGAAGGTCAGAACTGTGGTCTAGTGAAGAATGCGGCTCAGATGATTGACGTGTCCGAGGCAGTGGATGAGAATCTGATCAAGGATATGCTCTCTGAAGCTGGTGTTGATTCGGCTCCAGATGGATGGGCAGAAGGTGCCAGAATACACGTGAATGGCGATATATTTGGTCTGCACAAGGACGCTCACAAACTTGTTGATCGTCTCAAGAAGAATCGTCGTCGAGGTGTAATCCCTCCCGAGGTATCTATTCGTCACGATGCAACTAACAAGGACGTATTCATCAATACAGACAAGGGTCGGATTCTCCGCCCACTACTTGTCCTTGAGAATGGCGAACTACGTCTCCAGAAGGAGCAATTAGAGGCACTTCGGAACCGCGATATGACATTCAAGGAACTCGTTTGGTCCGGTGTTGTTGAGTGGGTCGATGCAGAGGAAGAAGAGGATCTTTTGATTGCACCTCGGCCATACGATTTACCCGCTCGCAGTCCTAAGCATAACCGTCCAATTAATCCTGCGAAGGTAGAGTGGGCAAATCTTGGTCAGCCGGATCAATCTGAAGCACTACTCAACGTCGAGGTCACACTCCCAAACGGTGATGAGGTCACAGAGGTTTTCAGCGTCCCACTGAACTATCATCAGCCGGACTTTGATTCACTCAAGCGTAAGCAGAAGAAGTCGGGAACTGTACTCTGCTTCACACATGTTGAGATTGATCCACAGTTGATTCTCGGCGTCTGTGCGAGTCTAGTGCCCTATCCTGAACACAATTCGACACCCCGTGTTACCGGTGGAACGGCAATGGTCAAGCAGGCTCTTGGTCTACCAAGTGCGAACTACCGTCTGCGTCCAGACACTCGCCTCCACGTGTTACACTATCCACAGCAATCTATGACACAGACGCGGGCAATGTCTGCTACTAAGTTCCTCAGGCGGCCCGGTGGCCAGAACTTCGTCGTAGCTGTTCTGTCGCACCATGGCTACAATATGCAGGACGCCGTGATT
>DAFJ01000070.1 GCA_002497905.1 Euryarchaeota archaeon UBA251 | reverse complement strand
GGGTGGTTGGGAACCATAGTACAGAGGGAACGTCGTTTGGGCCATTATGTTCGAAGTGGAACAATCACCGTGGGAGGATTGAATGAAGCAATGCGTAGGGCACAAGCCGCTATTACTAGAGAAGAACGGATTGCATACAGGAGTGCGGCGGATATCGGAGTATCTATCCGCCTACTAACACTAAGCAATCTGCTAGTTTCTCAAGGAGTTGCTGCCGCTCGTGAGTCTCTGAGTCGCATGAAGAGTCGCGCGGATGCGAAAGGAAAGGAATCCCGATCGATTAACGAATTCATTTCAGATCAACGAATTCGCTTCCTCTCCGACCGATTAGATTCAATGGAGGAGATTCACAGTAAGGTATCCTTCACACGCCGTGTGGTACGCGATGAAGTGCGACGGAACCCCGATGGGAGAACTATCGTATTCGCGAACTACCGAGACACGGTATCGGCCATAGTCGGCCATCTGAAGGACCTTCCAGGAGTTCGAGTCACACCCTTCATCGGTCAGACAGATCGTGCTGGACAATCAGGGATGAATCAGGCCGAACAGATTGCACGCTTAGACTCATTTCGGTCTGGTGAATACAATGTTCTTGTCGCCACCTCCGTTGGAGAAGAAGGTCTAGACATACCCCGTGCAGATCTAGTGCTGTTCTATGAACCAGTTGGAAGCGAAATCCGAACGATACAGCGGAGAGGGCGAACGGGGCGTCAAGACGAGGGGACGGTGTATGTCCTAATTGCAGAAGGTACACGCGACGAAGGTACACAAGCATCAGCACATCGGAGAGAGGAGCGGATGTTGATTGCAATCCAACGAGTTCGACGAAGGAGACGGAGCTTCAGTCCAGACCTCGCTCAACTTGATTCATTTGAAGTGAAAATGAAAGAAGGAGTAGGCAAAGCCGAACAATTTGTTCTTGATGAACGTGTTCGATTAACACGGACAATAGAAACAGTAGATGAAACACCGGTCAGCGAAGTAAATGAAGCACCTGAAAAGAGCAAGTTAGTCGACATCCCTCTCGAACAACGGCGACCTCAAGGTCAAAGCGGATTGGAAGCGTGGACTAAGGACTCAAGTGACGACAAGGTCTGATATTCATGACCCAATGACCTTGACTCTGGTCCGAAGTTGGGCGAGACGCGTATTCAAGTGACCAAAAGAATAAGCAAGCATGTCAGTGAAATGGATAACAGGAATACGAGTCTCTAGGCCACTGATTCTTGATGCCTTTACTTGGTACACATCTAGTAACGCGTGAGAAAGGTTGCAGATACTGACGAGTAATTCAGCACCCTCATCAACTGCCTCAGAAAGTACTCCAGCCGCTTGTTTCAATGCAGTAGATTCCTCGGAAAGCAAACTGGGAACACCCACACTCTGAGTCCTACTATCTAGAGAGATTGGGGTACCTCCAACCGCATCTATCACATTTTCAAGATAATTAGGAAGGAATACGTCATCCAATCCACATGCTCCCTTGCGTTGGATATTCGGCCCATAATAGCCTGAGATCTTGAAGTCAAGAGGATTAACTACGCTCTTCTCAAGTTTTTCCAGACCTATGTCTTCGACTATTACATGCATAAGGTGACGGACTTCCGTATCACCTGAAAATTGCATACCGCATGTAGAATCCAATGTTCGATTGACGTCTGCGAGCAAATCAGGATTACGGCGGAGTTCATCTAAATCTTCACACAAATTACCTGCAGTCGCTGCACAAGGTGTCAAAATTTCCAATCCCAATGCCTCTGCCATTGCGAATGTCCTAGCATTCAATGTCAATTGCAAACGACGATTCGCTTGACGGATTATCCCTGCACCACAACTAGTGGCTCCTTCAAGAGGTACGAGATCAATGCCAAGTGACCGAGCAATCAATGGAATGGTATCCTCGATTTCCATGGCACTACTGTGAGCAACGTTTCCAGGATGGTATGCGTAGGAATTCGCCATCAGAAACCACTCCCTATCTCATTGTAAATAGCGACAACCTCGTGATGATTTTTGACAGGTGTGTTGAATTGTTTCGGCATCTTGCCCACTCCAGCGGGTGGGGCCACCATACCCAAGAGGCCATTGAAGACACGCCCACCGGTTCGAGTGAATCCTAGAATCATCCTAGCCGATATTCCCGAGAACAAGTTGCCAATCAATCCGATTGGGCCCAATACCTGCCGGTAAATTACAGCATCATTCACCTTGCCGCTCATTTTGACACTCCAACAATACCACCAGACATGCTTGCCATGACGTGAATCCGAAAAAGCACCATCTCTCAATACAGAAGTTTTGGCATCAAGCATGTGACTTGAGACTCTCATGCCTAGTTCGCCATTTCTTGAAATCGATGAAAGGTCAGTTTCAGCCTTTATTCCACCCATTGAAGAAAGCGAAGACATGTGTTCAGCCCGATTCTTCTCTGAGATACGTGGGTCCGTAACCCTAGACCACAATGAGATAATGTTAGATGGCCCAATGTATGATGGATTGTAAGGCATAACATCCGAAAAAGAATCCACGAGAATAGAACTAGTAAAGTCACGAATCAAGTGTATTTCGGTAGCCTCACTCGAAGCTAAGGAACCAATGACTCCTTGAGAGAACTCTCTGCCATCTCGAGTAGCGCCATGGAACCAAGGTTTGAGGGATGAACGCCGAATATCATGTATGGAAAGATCGACCACAAGATCACGAATTACCTCTCCGCCAGGAAGCGGCTCAATGACCATCTTCCAAGAGCCATTAACTGAAGATGCAATATCAGAAATCTTAGTCAGACCAGGTAGAACATTACGTCCATTGACTGAAATTACTGTGCAAGGGTCATTTGCTGGCCCATCTCGAAAAGTAAGGGACCCATCTTCTGTTTCTTTCATCGTTCTAAGCACCTGAAGAACAGACATATTTCCGGGCAGAACGCATGCCCATTCATCAGTGCCACGTTCCCCATCCATGCAATCGTAACGGAACACTTGGACATTGACTTGGAGTTCTTCTGACTCAAGATTGGGGATGACAAAACCGTCATCTCCGTCAACAGCGATATCGTCGCCACCTTGAAGTTCCTCTATGATGAGTTCAACCATCTCTGCCTGGAAAGTGCCATTTCCATCGACTGCAGCCATGTGAGCAAGAGCCGATTCAGTCCAGATTGCTGAAGGTGTGTCGTAATCTACGTCACAATCAACACGGTCGACTAAACGAGTACCTCCTAGATCCTCAAAGCGCTTATCCCATTCCTTACCAGACTCACAAAAGAGTTCGTAACTCGTATCCCCAAGTGCACAGACACTGAAATGAGTCTGGCTAAGAGAGGGGGCGCCATCCGAATTCGCAGCGACCCAAAGTGCCTCGGCATTGTCAGGCTGCTCACCCTCACCCCATGTAGAACAAACGATCAGGACTCGAGACATCCCTGATAGAGAGGACACATCGAATCCATCCATATCGTGAACGTTGGCATCTAGGCCATATGCAGAGGCACGCTTGCCAATCTTCGCAGCCAAACCCTCGGCATTACCACTCTGTGAGCCGAATAGAATGTGTAACGAACGATCACCTTCATGCATGAAAACCTGAGTATCGCTTCCTCCTTGAGTTACAGGCTTCGAATCGGCATCAGCAGATGTAGGGGCAGGAGCAGTTGATGCTTGTAACGAACCCCCTGATGAAACGAAATCTGCGATAGATGCGACTTTATCGTCCTGAAATAGACCATCTCCATCTACTGCAGCCATTCGAGGAAGTGCCATTTCAGCCCAACTGGCTGCAGGTTTGTCATAATCAACATCGCAGTCAACCCTGTCCAATAGCCTCTTGCCACCCAATTCCTCAAACCTACGATCCCATTCCTTTCCGGATTCGCAAAACAATTCATAGCTTGTATCTCCTAGAGCACAAACCGAGAAATTTGTTGAACTCAAATTAGGAGCTGAATCTCCATTAGCTGCATTCCAGAGATCTTCTGCATTATCTGGTTGCTCTCCTTCACCCCATGTAGAACAGACAATGAGGACACGTTTCATTCCAGAAAGAGCAGCAGCGTCAACTTCGCCCATATCATGAACTGTAGATTCCAAACCATAGGAAGAGGCTTGTTTTCCAATCTTAGAGGCTAAATCCTCTGAATTCCCGCTTTGAGAACCAAATAAGATGTTTAGAGTGCGGTCTCCAGCAGTCAAAAACTGAACCAAATCATCTGACATATCTTTGCACCCTATCAGATGAACTAAAGCAACAGAATGGGATTATTGAATATAACGGGATAGGGTTCGTGAAGAGCCGGCTCAGAGGTCCATTCCATCCATCATACCCTCATGACCGAGGCTGACGCCCTTAGAAGAGATTACATCATCAATTCTAAGAATCATAGTAGCGGTCTCAGTGGCACTCTGAATCGCTTGCTCAACAACTCTGACGGGCTCCACAACATTCGCATCCTTCATGTCCATGACGCCACCTTCGAATACATTCACGCCAAACGTCGACTTACCCTCAGCGTGTGCTTTACGGACATCAATGATGGTATTCACAGGGTCAAGTCCCGCATTCTCGGCAAGTGTACGCGGGATAACCTCTAGGGCACCCGCGAAGGCCTCAATAGCCATCTGTTCACGTCCACCAACACCTTCAGCGAAAGTTCGTAAATCTCGACTGAGCGCAGCAAGAACACTACCGCCACCAGTCAAAACCGCGCCATCCTCATGAGCAACGCTAACAACCCCGATTGCATCATCAAAAGCACGACGGATTTCATCCACAACGTGATCAGTTCCCCCGCGAAGAAGGACGCTTACGCTCTTTGCTTCATCACAGCCAGTAAGGAATACCATGTCTGATTCACCAATTTTTCGTTCCTCAACCTTGTTACAGCGACCTAGATCATCTGCACCTAAATCATCGATATTGGTGACAATTCGTCCACCAGTTGCCTTCGATAGAGCTTCCATATCCGACTTCTTGGCGCGACGAATTGCAAAGATACCTGCCTTCGACATGTAATGTTGAGCCAGATCATCTATCCCCTTCTGACAGATTACTACATTGGCACCAGATGCAAGGATAGTATCCACTAGACCCTTGAGATAGCCTTCTTCCTCATCAAGGAATTGCGCCAACATATTAGGGTCAGTGATCTGAATCTTTGCATCGACCTCGGTCTTCTTGACCTCAATTGCAGAATTGATGAGAGCGACTTGGGCGCCATTTACGGAGCGAGGCATTCCACTATGGACACGTTCCTTGTCGAGAATAATCCCGTCAACAAGAGTACTATCCTTGATTGAGCCACCTTGTTTCTTCTCGACCTTAACATCGTCGAGATTTACCATTATCTCCCCATCATCCTGCGTGGCAACCTTGAGGACAGCATCAACACAAATCTCTGCAAGGAAGGCTTTGACTGCCCCCGCACTCTTTCCGGTAAGAGCCGTCTTCGCTACTTCATGGAGCATCTCTGGACTTACCGGTATGGAGTGATTTTCAAGCAGTTCAAGGCAACGCTCAGCCGCAATCCTGAACCCTTCACAAATGATGGTAGGGTGAACATTCTGCTCAATTAGATCCTCTGATCTCTTGAGTAATTCTCCAGCAAGTACGACAGCAGATGTTGTTCCATCGAAACAGTGTGCCTCCTGGGTTTTAGCAACCTCGATAATCATCTTGGCCGCTGGATGTTCAATATCCATCTCCTTCAGAATCGTAGCTCCATCGTTGGTGATGATGACATCACCCATGGAATCAACAAGCATCTTGTCCATACCTTTTGGACCAAGCGTCGTACGCACCGCATCGGCCACAGCCTTAGCGGCTGCGATGTTGTTACTCTGTGCAGTCTTACCACGACTGCGGGTCGTCCCCTCTTTGAGAATGAAGATTGGTTGCTGTCCCGACTGCATGATTATCGCTCCATCCGACATCCCGCCGACCAAGCATTGCCCCTTAAGGGCACGGGAAGTCGGTGAGGCCACTAAGAGACCCTAGAAGACTAAATTTGACCGCTCGCTCGTGCGGCATCAATCTGTTCTTGAGTCCATCCGCTGGCAATCAGTTGCTCATCTGTGAATGCAGGTGATGTAGCGGGTTGGTTGTGCCCACCAGTCACATACTCAGAAGCGGCCCTCTCCAACTCACTTTGTCGGAGATAGCCATTCCCATCCGCATCATAACCTGCGGCAAAGGAAAGGAAGGCAGCGCCATCTTGAATCCCATTCTGGCTGATTACTTTTGCAAATACACTGTTACTAAATTCCAGTGGGACGTTGATTTCTGGCGGTGGTGCCACGGCCTGCACAGCAGGAGCAGGGGCATAGACGGGTTCAGCGGGCGCCACGGCCGGTACAGCAGGGGCGGGTGCGTAGACCGGTTCTGCAGGTGCAGGTGGAGCAGTAAACGCATCCTGTGAAGGCATCATGGTTGGTGCTGTTGGAATCTCAGGAGCCGGTGCGATTTCGCGATACTTGTCCGCCACAGAAGATTGGTAATCTGCCAGGCTGACAACATCGTCCTCAATCTGCTGCGTCCCCATGATAATTCGAACAAAGACCACGAGGAGAGCGATAACAACGAGAACGCCGAAGATGACTCCAAGGATGTTTATGATGCCAGAACCAGAAGCCGTGTCCTCGGATTCAGATTGCATGCGTACGAAGGTGATTTCCTGAAGGTATTCGACTGTGTCGAGATCGGCATCAATCTCGAGAGTGAAGTTACGCGTAATCTGATCTTCAGGTAAGTTGAGGAGGGCCACCTCAGATGGATCAAGTTCGACTGTGATGATACGTCGCTGGTCCGGACCAAGCTGGAACTCGCGATCTGTCTCGACGATACGAGGATTGAACCCATAGGCAGTCATCTCATTCGCACTGATATCCAAACGAATTTGCTGAGATACGGTTGGATGTCGGTTGTGAAGTTCGAACGTTAGAGTCTCGGTCTGGATTGCTCTATCAATTACCATCGGACCTTGCCCCACGACATTGATCCACCCCTGAGTCCCAACATCGAACACTGCAGAACCAGTGTCTGAGGGAGCGGCTCCGGAACCGTCGTAATTGATTGATGTTCCAGTTAAGGACAAGGTCTGGGAGCCACTTGTGCCTTCGACGAAAGCATAACAGAAAGTCACGTTGTAAGAACTACCTGGCGCAACAACAGGAGTCTCGGCTGGCGACAAAGGTTGACCGTTGACGTCGCGGAGCTCGACGGTTATAGATTCAGGATGATCAACTGTAATTGAGAAACGGTCGTCCATATTTCCAATGTTGGTCACCTCCCACTTACCCGTGCGACAAGAATCACCAGGAGAGAAGGTCTGGCCACTCATGTCGAGATCTTCGACAGTTAGTTCGTAGGTAGGTGGGACTGTTAGACGAATCTGTTGTACTACCTCGTAGTTCGGATCAGACTCTGAAGTCGCAGTCACCTCAACCAAGTAAATGTCAGGGCGGAGACCATAGGGCATAGGTAGAATCAGATAGACTGTTGTATCGCCTCCAAAGGCGTCGAGCAATCCAGTGGATACAATAGACAAACTCGCATCCAGCCGATAGTCTGCAAGAAGACTGAGATTGTAATTCTCATCACTATTTCCATTGTTTACGAGAGTCATTTCGACCTGAACCATCTGACCATTGGATGGTGCATTGATGTCATCTGACATCGCAGAAATACTCAGGTCTGACACAGGAGGGACTTCGATCTGAATTGACCAAGTCGCCTGTGCACTTGCCGGAGGAATGGCATTGGTTAGCAACGTAATCTCGACTGGGCCAGGGACTGCATCATCTGGAGCAGTAAACTGAGCAATGACATTCACTGTGGCACCGCGCGCCACCATTATACTAGTCGCAGGTGAACCAGTAGAATCGAACCATTCTAGGTTAGAATCTGACCACAATGGATCATTGAAATACGCTCCGAAGGACCAGGCGACATCTTCGTTTCCAGTATTCTGTAGACTCATAGTCACGTTACCTGTCGCCGTAGGCGGCAAGGTCAGAGCAGGTGTGATGATATTCACTTGACGGAAACTTGCAGAATACGAAGAGATGACATTCACATCGAAGTGTCGTTGACCCTTATTTTGCGCATTTACCGAATCGTTGAGCCAGACAGACCAGTTAACGGTCTCGACATTGGACCCGGCGGGAATCGAGAGGTTAACCCAGAACTCTGATGTGTTGCCCGCATCGACTGGCATCATCGTTACCGTGTTATCATGATCCAAGGGGTCTGTAGAATCAATTCTGAGAGGGAACTGAGACATCCAAGAAGAGTTGTCTACCTTGGTATGGATTGTAGGTGAAACTGTGCGGTAGCCGTTGTTCGTCAAAGTACAGCGAAGAGAGGGAGGACTTGGATCCGCGGGGATGACATTGAAGGCACCATTCGTAGGTTCATCGCAATCGAGATCGATTGTGTACTCATCGACACGCTCTATGCCGAAAAGCATGAGATCGTCCACATGGATACCTTGCGTCGCACCGGAGTTATCCGAACTGAAATGGAATGCTAGGCCATAGTTGGAATTAGGGAATACATCAGTCATATTCCAGATAACGGGAGTCCAATCAGCAGAGGTTGCACCAATCGTGGCTTCAGAGAGATTGAGACGTTGTTGGGATAGACCAGTATTAGCCTCAAGGGCAAGCTCATCACCTTGACCCATCGACCCCCAAGCTTGCACTCGCGCCTGCAAAGATACGAAGTTGAATCCTTTGACTTGGACTGTGCAGATATATGTGCCATAAGCAGTTGATAGAGTGCCATCATTTTGACCATAACCCAATGATTCGAATCCGTCGTTACAGTTCTGATTGGCATCCGGCCAGGCCCACCACATCCTATCGTTACGACTACTGATGTATACGCCAGAATCACTTGCAATCTGGAGATGTCGATTTCCCTCCGCTGAGGTTGAGGAGGCGAGCATCTGGAACTGCCCCTCGTCCTTGATTGAGAAGTCGTTACCAACCTCGTAACCTGCCCCGACCCACATCGGAACGGAGAGAGCATTTGGACAATCAACGGAACCATCACCATCCACATCACCACATAGAGCACTCTCGACACGGTCATGGTAGAGGGCAACGATGATGTTCTCATCATATACATCGTTGGCTTCGTTACCATCGAGTACTCCTGCATCAACACTGCCACGGAGAATGTATCCACCGCCAAGTGTTCCATCATCTGAGAGATGACTGTGAGCCGCCGCTGGAGTCCAATCCACAGATTCGATAGTGGATTGCCCACCTGCAAGTGACAAATTCACGGACCAAGATTCTACTACAAACCCGATCGGATGCCAGACCTCCATGGTGCCAACTGCAGAAGCTGGATCCAGACGAGTACCAGCATTTCTGAACTCAAAAGATAGAGCGATTGTCTCGCGCACGTAGATGTAATCGACACTAGAACCATTTGGCTGAGTGAATGTGCTGGCAGCGGATGAGACATTCCCGAAACTGATGTCACTCACGGTGAAATCAACCAAGGCACGACCCGAGGTATCGAAGGTATCTATTGGTGAATCTGAGGGCGACGGTGGCGCAAGCAGAGGTCCTGCAGACATGGCAACCAAAGTGAAGACCAAAAGAAATGCACTCAATCGACCCATCGATACCAACACTCAACGCAGTCGTGGCGCGATAATAAGGTTGAGGCGAAACCGAGCGTACCAACAACGGCGGCTTTCAGCAAAACTTGCATGAAACACGCCTTACCTTCCTTCTCATCGGCAATCACTTAGGTTGAGAGGTTACGGACGAACCTACGTGGCGGTCGTCCGATCACTCTTCGCCCGGATCTGGCTTACCATGATAATCGGAGGTCAAGTCCTGATTGCTCCTGCCGTCGCATTCGCAATCACGTATCTCGTCGAAATCGACACACAGGAAGCAACACTTTCCATCCAGTTGGAACTGATGCCTTGGATACTATCCGCAGCGCTTGCATACGGAATTATATCTTTCATTCTTGCACTTGTCGCAGGTGGTTTCATGCCACTAACCGTTGCAGACTCCGGAGGTTGGCTTGCACAACTAAGGTTGAGTAATCGATACCGTAACCCCGAGGCCGTAGATTCGGCAAGGGAGCGCCTCCGAACGAGTCCGTTCGGCCGTATGATTCGAATTGTTCACGAACAGGTCCAGACGCGCCGCCGTGGACTACTGGAAGTACATGGCGGACTCCAGATTCTCGCAGCACCTATGCAAGTCATCCTTGTCCTTGTTCCTGTTATTGCAATGCAGTACGCCCCAGACAGCATGATTGCTGATGGGCATTTGTTTGAATTCGGACTAATGGTCTACTTCATTGGCCTCATGGCCGGATTCCGAATATATCCACTGTATGCAGCACGATTTGTTGGAGCCGCATCAACGCTGCGCATGTTGATGGAAAAGGTGACAAAACTGACATGGACGCTTCCTGTCCTCATACTCTGGCTAATCGTTCGCGTCTTGATTGGAATCTCCTTCAATTGGCTTGGAATTGACATGGAAAACTGGCAGTCGCTCGCTGTTGAGAAACGTTTGATTGAATCTCTCCTCCCCGTTGAAGCCACCGTTCCGGAATCATCCTTCATCGACATGCTCGTTGCCTTATCCGTCCTACCTATTGCTACATTCACCACCATCACTGTGCTAGGAGGAGGGGCAATTGCGGTACCTCGGTGGATGCAAGATCCTGCTAACAGGCTCGTTGAAATTGAAACATCGAACGAAGAGATAGAGACCGTTTCCTACGACTACGAGTTTGACATGTTCACACCATCAGAAGAAATCTCAGAACCAATGGATTCTGAACCAAATACGGACGCAGGCCTCCTTCCTGAAGTCCCAATAGGTGGATTATCAGGATGGGTTGCTTCGCAAGTTGCGGGAAGGTTAGAAGCACGAAAGAAGGCAAAGGAGTAATTATTCCTCTTCAGCGGCATCGACGAATGGGCGCCCATCAAGCAGAATTACGCGCATCAAAGCAGCTAGAATGTTGTCCGAACGTCGACGACCGAGGTCAGGTCGAGATTCAGCAAGAAGGAGGGTATGACAGGAGGTGCACCGGACACCATCAAGCTCCCAGGTCGGCGAAGAGATACTACAACACGAAACTGGCTCAAGACGGAGTCGATTCAACTCATGGATAAGTCCCATTGAGTAAGGGTAGCGCCCCGTGGGTTCAAGAGAAAACGGTGTGATACGTGCGATAAGGACCCAAGCCGCTCCGACAATCAAACCAAAACCAAACGACGAGGGAGATTGGATAATCATCAGTAATCCTAGAACGATGGGCACTAGTCCAATCGGAATAGATGCCCAGTATGCTCGTCGAACTCGTAGCAACTGAAGAACCAATGTCTCATCAACAGGAAGAGGTGCAGGATGATCCACGAGTGGTAAGTCGTGCAGGGTTATTCGAGGGAGGAGGAAAAGAGGGATTCGTGTTACGAACCAAGAGATTGAGAGGGCGATTAAGAAGCGAGATAACTCGATGCTGAGCGACATCCTCACTCCCCTCGAAGACGGTCAAGGACAGCCTCTACCTTGTCCATGCCAGCAGATATATCGTCACGCGAGATAGTGTATGCAAACCGAATGTGCCCCTCTCCACTTTCTCCAAAAGCAGAACCTGGTGAGGCTAGGACACCCCCCTGTAGGAGTTCAATTGCAAGTTCTTCGGAAGACAAACCAGGCACCTCCATCTTAGGGAACACGTAGAACGCACCCTTGGGAACATGGCAAGACACGCCTGGCATCGCATTAAGACGATCACAAATCAGATCACGACGAGCTTTGAACTCCTTAGCCATCTCTTCAGGATAATTAGATGCTTCATCAAAAGCTGTTAGAACAGCATACTGCATGGCATCATTACTACATGCCGTGATGTAGTACTGCATCTTGATGATTTGACGAATAGTATCTGGATTTGGACAGCAGATATACCCGATTCTCCACCCTGTCATCGCGAACGTCTTAGAAAAGGAATTAATCAGCAATGTCTGGTCATATCCAGTACCAAGAAACGATACATGGTCCACATCATAGACGATTCTGTCATAGACCTCGTCTGTGATAATCCAGAGATCATGACGTTTTGCAAACGCGAGTAATGCATCACGTTGCTCAGATGTAATCGTCGCCCCCGTAGGGTTGCTCGGGAAGTTGTAGAGAATTGCTACTGTATTCTCATCAACTAGAGATTCAAGTACATCGATTTGAGGAATGAATTCATTTTCAAAGAGGCAAGGGTAGAATCTCGACTCTCCACCAGCAATCAGAACGTCTGGACCATAGAGGGGGAAATATGGCTCAGGCATAAGCACGTTTGAACCTGGATTAACCAGAGTTAGGAAGCAGTTGAGTAATGCATTTGTTCCGCTCATCGTCATACAAACATTGGACTCATCCATTCCAGGCTGAAGATAACCTAATGATTCAGCAATCTTGAGGCGAAGTTCGGGTAGACCGGCGGTTGTAGTGTACTTGTTGTGGCCAGCAAGCATCGCTTGGTGCATTGCATCAATAGCAACTTGCGGAGGTTGGAAATCTGGCTCTCCTAGACCAAAGGAAATGACATCATCTCCTGCCATATCGAACATCTTGCGAACGCCCGTTGGCTGAATGGAATTTGCCCTGTCTGAAAATCCCGCCATAACCGACGCACACGGGACCCGGTTATGAAGCCCCGGCTAACGAGACTTCGACATATCCCTTAGCCGTTGAATAAGAACGGCCTTCTTCCCAGATGTCGGTAACCCCTCGGAGCGGAGGCTTTCCTTCAGTTCAGCGACGGTCAGGCCATCCAACCCATCATCAGCAGAGGCAACTAATGTTGCTTCCATAATCTCAGAAGTCTCCTCATCATCACCATTACGAAGGAATAGGACTACACTTGATACAAGAATCACAATCAAAACAATACCAAGTGAGAATAAGTAAGCAGACAGGCCCGCAGCACCTTCATTTAACCCACCTCCTTCAATTTCAAGAACGACTGGAAGGGAGATAGCGTCACCGTCAGCGGCACGTATCTCAACAATATGCGCCCCTGAAGATAGAGAGGTTACATCCAGAGCTAGAGTCCAATTGAATGGCATAAGGGAGGGGATTTCAGAGGGTACACCCTCATATGTCGTCTGGAACCACTGGCCGCTATCGACACGGAATTCAACACGTTCAACTGATGAATCGATACCCCATGAATGCCCAGTAATAATTGCCATATCACCATCTATTGTAGTGTTTAGATGGTGATTCTGAAGAGTCCAGTCCACCATCGAGGTTTGGTTGGTCTCAATCAGATGGAATGAAAGTTCCACAGCGGCACGTGCATCCACCATACCCCATCCGAAATCCCGATTCCAGTATGGATCCACATCTGGTTGCGTAGGCTCACCACGCCGCTCTGCAGTTTGCTTGAGAACCTCGCGGATTTGTAGTGGATCAAGATCTGGGTTTGCTTCCATCATCAAGGCAATGATTCCAGTAACTGCCGGAGTAGCATACGATGTACCACTTCCTCGGCCAGTGTAATCATTGCCAGATGCATCCTGCCCGGGGACGAGATTGTTGCAACCACCACTAGTAACACAACCCTCAGCTTGGATGATGTTCGTACCTGGCGCAGAGACGTCTGGTTTGAGTTCATTGATTGGGTTAGAGTCGCCATTGTCACGACGTGGACCACGGCTGGAATACCCCGCAACAGTGTCATCCTCGCGTTCGATTGTGTTCTTATCGTCAGTCGCTCCAACTGTAATAGAAAGACTACTCGACCCCATTCCGGATAAGCCGTCATTGTCCGGGCCATCATTGCCCGCAGCAACACTAACTGTCACGCCGGCCAATGTTGCCTCATTGAGGATTCGACTATGCATGTCTTCACCGTCGCTGCCGCCGCCCTCATGACTCGTAATCCCCCATGAGAGCGAAATGATATCGATGCCATGAAGATCTTCGTCAGCACCTGCCCAAGCCGTATCCTTGTTGTCAATAATCCATTGAATCCCATTCATAGCGGATTCGTAGAACTCCTGCTCCAGCAGATAATTCTCGAAAGGACCGGCACCTAAATCGGTACCAATACGCACATCGATTAGCGAGGCATTTGGAGCAGAACCGTAGTAATCGGTCTGGCTACCATCAGGACCAATACCGCTCGCCGCAGCCATCCCCATACATGCAGTCCCATGCTGGTTCCCATCATCCGGATCGAAGGAACCATCCGTCTCTCGACCCCCATTAAAGATGCAAGTCGGATCTGAATGAACAAAGCAAACCGCATCATATCCGGCCACATGCTTGCCAAGTAAACCTGGATGCTCGCTGTCAACACCGGTGTCTGTTAGGGCGATGTTGATTCCTTGGCCTGAAACTGAGAGATTCCATGCACCATCAGGATAGACATCTGATGGACGCGCCTTTACTGCATGCGTTTGGATGTCGCCATGAAAACGAAGAAGGCCATATTCCTCTACCATCACGACCCCATTGAGCATAGTTAAATCATTCAGATAGGATGCATCAATAGCACCGAGTAGAATCGCGTCGACTGCATCAATCCTGAGTTTAGGATCAATCCCAAGCGCACGTAATTCATCTAAATCCTGTTCAACGACATCACGACCATAACTCAATCCAATCCACAAGATACCTTCACGTTCTTGGAGCGAATCATGGATATTGTTTCGGTCATTATCTAGTGTAGTCCGCTCCCACCAAGGCACCTCTGGGCCGGCCTCGAATTCTTGATGAGGGATTTCCATCGTCCATTCCATACGAGTATATTGGCCTGGCGAATCAGATACTGGTACAAACTCGCTAGGTGCACCAAGACTGCCCGCTAGAGGGAACAGCAATAGCAGAACCATGCCAATCGCTGGAGTTATGGTGCGGGCCATTGAAGCGAGCGAAGTCATGGATAGAAATGAACCCCACGACGTGGAGTCAACAACCGAGCTCAGTAAGCACGGATTCCCAATCCGGAAATTCCTCAGAGCCGAAATGAAGCCAACGCTGCCCCTCAAAATCTCCAAACTCTTTCGCACCATTGTTTGGCCGATCATCGATTAAGAGAGCACCTCGATTGAGGTCCTTCCGGTGACTAAGAATCAATCGCTTTATCGGTAGATTAGGAAGATTATTTTCTACCCATCGACGCTTGTCTGATGACGAAGAATGGTTACCCCAAGGGGCAGTCGATAGCAGATATACGGTGTAACCTCCAGCCTCAAGTCGAACAAGCGCTTCCGCCCCCCCTAATACTGGCGGCAGAGTCGAGAACAGACCGTCAAAATCTGAATGATGGTTGTTTGTGCGCATACACCATTCCTTACACTCTTCTCGAATAGACTGATCGACGTCTTCGATGTTGTATGGAAAATCGACAAGCACTCCGTCCATGTCAACGTAAGCAATCATGTCATCAGATGAAATCGTCATGGTGTGAACAACAGAACTCGGTGTTTGATGCCTGCGGCGAACTAAGGGTGAATTAGGTGGGGGCACTGGGATTTGAACCCAGATCAGCGGGTGTCTTCCGCTTCATTTGCAATTACAAATTGCATGGGCATTTGGAGCCCGCGGTACTGCCAGGTTATACTATACCCCCAAAGGTAAGTTCGGCGAAGAAAGAACCGCTTATGATTCCGACGGTCTACTGCCGCGCCTGACGTCGAGCCCGCTTACGGCGACGAAGCTTCTTCTTACGCCACTTCCAGCGCTGATTGCCGCGCTTCTTCCAAGCTCGTGAACCGCGCTTCATGCGCTTTCCCGACCTGCCCCCTGTATATCAGCGCTACGGAAGAGAATGACGGAAACAAAATTCCAATCATACTGATTTTAGGAGTGGGCGATACAGGATTCGAACCCGTGTCAGCGGCTTAGAAGGCCACCATGATATCCAGACTACACCAATCGCCCAATTCAATCCGAGGTGCGGACACATTTCAATTGTGCACTCAATTGGATGTTGAGTTACCCAATGCAGCGGGATTCTTGAAGCGCGTCGAACCAATCACAAGAAGAAACAACAGAAATACAGCCAAGAAGGGATTCTGTGTACGAACCAAACTGACAAGCAGCCCCACACCGAACGAAAGAGCACAAACAAGAGTTAGTGCTAGAAGGAGATAAGGGGCAAACCGTGGCCGAGGATCAATGAATTCGTAGACATAGTAGCCACCGCCCCAGAGTGCCCATAACTCAGCGAAGATAAGGTAGAGTGCGCCATAAGTGAGGCCAAGGCTGACCATAGGCGTCTGCACTACCATCCACCCAAGCCCTAATTCGATAGCGAGAAGAATCAGTGCCCAATTATGCATAACCTGTTCATGCGGTAAGAACATGTGATCGACATCCCCTCCGTTTTGGATCATAGATGGAAGGATCACATGACGAACTATGACTGCAGTGAGAGCAGCTGCACTGAATGCTGTAGAGAAAAATGCGACACCGACTTGGACAAGAATACTTGGAGGGGAAGCTCCAAACAGAATAGAGAGGGAAATTAGACCATTAATCCACATAGATATGCCGAAAATAATCAGGGTCCAAGAGCTGAACGGGACGAGACGTTCCAAACCAATAGAGGGGTGAGGTTTGACCACTAACTCTTCTCTGAAAAGAGGCGCCATCGAACCAGGCACTGGATTTCTAATCATCCAGAAAAATGCTGTGTGAACAGCAAGATACCCTGCTCCAATCCGGTACAATGCTCGAATGAGGCTATCCAAACCACCGGTACCATGTAAAAGGAATATGTCGAGGTTACTTCCACGGCCATGGAAACGAATGTAAAATACCACAGAAAGAATCAGAACCAACAATATTAGAACTCTAGACACCCATGTTCTGTCATAACCTTCGAGATCAACTAATCGGGCCATAAGGCATCAACTCAGCTTCTCAATATCATCATCCGATGAAGCCTCGTGAGGTATTACAGTAGACCTTGCACATCGAGGGCACCGCTTCGGACGAGATACAGTCGTGCGTTTCCATGAACTACCACAATTGGTGCATGACCAAACTTGTATCTCCTGGCCATCTAATACCTCAGAACGTAAACGCATTAGAACGGGGGAATCCGCTAGAGATGGAGCAGGTGCAATCGTTTCAGTCAAAGAGGCGTGCCGATTATCGTGATCAGTTAATCCTACTGCATGAAGCAATTCGTGAACGAAGGTGTGGGCTAGCAAAGCCGGATCATCTACGAGAATAGGGTGCAGTTCAATGTGTACTGGTCCGCTTGGAGCCTGCATACGCCGCCTACGCATCAGTTCATTCGGGTCCATCTCAAATCGCGTAACTCCGAGTAAATCCGAAGATGGATCTGACCAAGAAACCTTGAGCCAACGATTCAATCCGTTGAGGAATGGTGCCTCGTTTCCATCTACCTGATTACGAATGATATCCAACCATTCTTTAGGATCAGGTGGAGGCAGATCTGTTGGAGCAGCAGCAACTGAAATCACGCGGTGAGGCACCCTCGGAGTCCGGCCCACCATAGCCTGTGGGAGTGCCGGGCATCCTTAAATCGGGCCGACTAGTCGCTTACCTATTGGGCGTGTGGCGCAGCTTGGAAGCGCGCTTCCTTGGCATGGAAGAGGCCCCGAGTTCAAATCTCGGCACGTCCACCATCTACACAAACAAGTGTCGGCTAATCTACTCCTGAATCAATGAAGCATAGTGTACGAAATTAGTTGAAATAAATCAACACACCGATTTTGTCGTGGAGATAATCACTGCACCAATCTTGTAGGGGTCGCCATTAGAGGCAGGACGACGGTCCTCTAGACGACCGACCCAACCATCGTTTGGCACTGAAGCCGGGACACGGATTGAGGCGCCTCGATCAGAAACGCCATACGAGAACTGGTCGATGGACTGAGTCTCATGAAGGCCTGTCAATCGCTCCTCATTGTAAGCGCCATATACGGACATATGCTTCTCGATATTTTGGCCAAATGCTTCACAAATACTGTCAAACAATTCCTTGCCACCCTTATCCCTCATAGCACCATTAGAGAAGTTAGCGTGCATACCTGAACCATTCCAATCACCTTTGATTGGCTTAGGATGATACTCAATGTAGTAACCATAACTTTCAGTCAGGCGATCAAGCATGTACCTTGCAACCCACAACTCGTCACCAGCCTGCTTAGCACCCTTGGCAAATATCTGAAATTCCCACTGGCCACAAGCAACTTCCTGATTGATACCCTCGAAATTGATACCAGCCTGGAGGCACAAGTCGGCATGATCTTCAACCAACGAACGACCATGTGTATTCTTACCTCCGACTGAGCAATAATACAGCCCCTGTGGACCAGGATAGCCACCCACCGGGAATCCGAGGGGGAGTTGGGTTTCTACATCCATGATGAAATATTCTTGCTCATATCCAAACCAGAAATCATTGTCATCATCATCTATGGTAGCTCTGCCATTACTTTCGTGAGGGGTTCCATCTGGATTCATCACTTCACACATGACAAGATAACCGTTTATTCTCTGTGGATCAGGGAATATGTTTACTGGTTTAAGCAAGCAATCAGAGGCATTTCCATCTGCCTGTCGAGTTGAGGAACCATCGAACATCCAGATGGGGCATTCTTCAACTGTTCCGCCGAAGTTTTTCCTCACCATTGTTTTGCTGCGCATATTCTGGGTAGGTTCGTAACCATCCAACCAGATGTACTCGAGTTTGCTGTAGTCGTCCATGTTAACCTGTCCCATCAAACAAGTGTATCAATGATTCGCTGATAAATTGGACAAAAATCTACTATAATATCGATATTTTATGCATTTGAATAATTAAAACGACACGAGGGAATCAATCGAACATTAAAAAGGAGTATTAAGAAAACGCTTGATAATATAGATGCGTCAGAATTTTTCTCTGCCCGTAAACAAAAGAATGGAGGACTCTAGTAGCCACTTCAGGCATCATTAATTGGGTGGAAAACTGCTATACGATGCAGCCCTAACCAGAACTCATGACTAGCGCACAACAGTACTATGATGGATTAGTCCAACAAGGGCACGATGCAGCAATGGCTCTATCGTACACTCAACAGCATTACCCAGATTTCACTGCAGTAATGCCTGTACCTGAACCCATGCCTCAACCGATGGCCGTAGCACCCGCTGCACCGGTGGTTGCCAATGTGACACCAGTTGCACCCTCTACCGGCGGGTGGGCAATTCAAACTGCAAGCTTTGGACTATTCTTCACCAAGATCTTAGCCTTCCTATTAACGGCAATTACCGTTGGATTTGGATATCCTTGGGCGAAGACAATGGTATTCAGCAAGTGGGCGAGAAACGTCCGAATAGACGGGAGACCGATCCGATACACTGGCACCGGCATGGGCCTCTTTGGCATCTGGGTCAAGGTATTTCTCTTGACAATAATCACATTAGGAATCTACTACCTATTCTGGGGTAGGAAGGCTGTACCAAAGTATGTCGATGCACACCTTGAATGGGCATAATCTAAGCGTCAGAGCCATGAACCGGCAATCCTGAGAAGGGTTTGCCGCGATGATGAAGGTCCTCAGCCGTATGGATTGATGGGCGGACTGAGCGGCATCAGGAGTTTCAATTGATGCAACCTATTCAAGGCCCTGATGGCCGGATATACAGGCCCATGCCTGTAACGAGGATTACTAAACCCAAAGAAGATCTACGAATTGGTCGTATTTCCAAGCCCTGGTCAGTATATGGGCGAACGCTTGGCATCGTCATCCTCGCATTCCTTCTTGTCCAATTCCTGACGGTTGGAGTAATGGGTGTAATAGATGGTGAACCATATCTCACCGTTTGTGGAATTATTTTCAGCATCCCGTTCCTCGCATTAATCGCTCACATTCAAAGGCCGAAAATTGTCGATGTACGCGTCGCAATCCCAGACCCCCGTGGGGGGCATTACCATGCCATTGGACCTAATGAGACATTATGGACCCCTGAGCCAACACGATTTAGGCGCCACATTGTGAGAGATGCCTCTTCATTAGACATCCCTAGATCAAGATCACTTTGGGCAATCTTCGCAGCCCTAATCACCACCTCGCTGACAATATCGATTGGACTCTGGACAGGTATCGCTACGGATATTCTATTCTTTGTTGCAATCATCATCGGAATACCCTTCTTCATACTTGGTTTCTCGATTCCAGTAATGGCATGGTGGGCCATCTCGAAGGAACGACTTGGAATTTTGACTCGACAGCGTGATGCAGAATCATGGCTCTTTCTAGGAATGATGGCTGGATTCCCTGCAATTGTGATCAATAGTTTCGTATTCCCACTAATAGCCAGTACACTTGGATTCGATACCTCAAATGAAGAAGCAATACTGAACCTCACTGCAGTCATCAGTGCACCAATCGGAGAGGAGATCTGTAAGGGCCTTGCTGTAGCTCTATTCATGCACCAAATGGACGGAGGTAAGCGAGGATTTCAGATTGGATTCACAGTTGGGTTAGGCTTCGCCCTCATCGAAAACCTACAGTATATCCTACTCTCTTTTGAAGCAGGATTTACTGGATTCGCCCTCACTGTCCTGATTAGAGGAATCGGATCCATCCCCGGACATGCATTCTGGACTGGACTGACTGGTTATGCGATTGGATCACTTGCAGGAGAGCGGCGTGAAGCTGGAGAAGACGAAGATGAAAAAACGGATGACCCCGGCCAGACATGGTTGTTATTTGATCAGAACACAGGGCAGGAAATCAACCCTCGTGAAGTAATGCCTAATCAATCAACTACACTTGCTTCCACCTTTCACCAGACATTAGAGGCGCGTGTGCAACAAATCGCCATACCAAAGATTGAGGAAATTGCTGGCGGGATTCGACCACCATCGAGTATTGGAATCGCACTAATGTGTGCGATTCTTGGTCATGGCTTATGGAACGGAACAGCCGTATTCGTGCCAACGATAGTCCTACTCCTTGGTGGCTCAGAAGGGCACACTATCCTTGCTAGTCTATGCGCGACACTCCTGCTTGTTGCCGGGGTTCTACTTCTTGGAGATGCACTCATGAGGGGTGTAAACGACGAGAACAAAGAGAGCAAAGGAACCACAATTCCAGTCCTTAATTGAGCGATGGCTTGATGCGGACAATGGGAACCGTTCATGACGAGGACACATGATTGAGGCACTCACGGACTCGAATGGCCTTGTGACTCTGGGCCTAGTCCTATTCCTCGGCAGCATCGCCGGTGCACGAGGTTTTCTCGATAAGAGTGGTATTCTTGCAGCAGGCATTCTCGGCATCATCGTTGGCATTGGTGGCCATTGGACTTGGCTCGCCATATTGCTAATTTTTCTTGTAACCGGTTCTCTTGCAACCCGATTCTCATATGATGAAAAAGCATTGATGGGACTGGCTGAAGCAAGAGATGGAGCGAGAAACTGGACTAATGTGATTGCAAACGGAGGCGCTCCGGGAATGATTGCCCTACTTGCTTTACTTACAGGTGAACCAGTAATCTTAGCCGCGCCCTTTGTTGCAGCAGTTGCTGTCGCATCCTCAGATACGATGGCTTCAGAGTTTGGAGTACTAGACCCACGTGTACGCATGATCATCAACGGTCGCATCGTACCAGCCGGGACTAACGGAGGGATTTCACCTACTGGTCAAGTTGCAGCACTTGGGGGATCACTTCTGATTGCAATGACTGCAATCCCACTAATCGGATTCTTCGGAAGTGGATTCTCCGACCAAGCATGGAGAGTTTTCCTCGTGATAGTTCTGATTGGATGGTTTGGCTGTCAGATTGATTCAATCCTTGGCGCCATGTTCGAAAACCAAGGCCTGATGACCAAGGGTCAGGTCAATCTCGCATCGACCCTTCTGGGCTCGTTAGCAACCTATGTGCTTCTCCTCCTAGCCTGATAATTCTGCGAGGGATTGAACAACTCGGTCCACATGAACGGTGCATGAACGACGCGAGACACTCTCGTGCTGCGGCGATTCTACTTGTCGTGCTCGTTCTAACTATGCTTGCAGGTTCCGTCACCGCCAAGCCAGACACAATGGAGATCCCGGAAGGCGAGGGGACAAGTATCTTCCATCCACTTAACCGGAACCTGTTCCTACAAAACGAGACCTCGCTGGACCTCATCTACCCGCTGGACTCGGGCCAACCTCCTGCCTTTGGATTTAACCGACTGACAAATCAGCTTCTGAGCGTAAATTCCGCTCCTGTCGAACATGCGACAAAGTTCGAAGGAAACCTAACTGTCCGTCTATTCGCAGGATTAAGCCTCGATGGGCCAACCTGTCGACTAACCAATGTGGTCCCGAATACTCCTGCTGATGCGCAGACACAGTTCACAGTCCGTGTCCTTGCGGGCGGAGCACAGGTATTCGAAAACACGACGAAACGGGTCGCAATGGAGTTCGACTGGACACAACCTGAGGAGTTCGTCACCTCAGGTTGGAACGTGAACTTCACACTAAGCCAAGGAGACGTTATCACGCTCGAGATTGACGTCGAACATAACTGTGCAATCGATGGGCAACTCTACTTTGACCGATATGATACCGCATCCAGAATCGAATTGAATGGGCAGACGTTGACACCTGAACTGGACCTGAAAGTGGACCAGAATGGTGCTGCAAGAGTGGAATTCATCCCTGGAACCGTATGGGGGGACTCAAGCATTGATCTTACAGTGGTAGAAGTAGCTGGCGTCTACAACTCTTGGACAGAAACTGTCCACGGAAACTGGCAGGAGGAGCAGCGATTGAGTCACTTTGAGGACCCTCAGAGCATGCGAGTTGGAGAAGGGAACCAATCGGTATGGGTTTGGTCTGTCAACGGGACCTTGGAACCCGGCATCCATATGGTAAGCATATGCATGACGATGACAGACATTGATCCCAACGAAGAATGTCATGTCGTAATTGTTCATCGAACAATGGTAGAAGGGCCACCTGAGCCTCTCGCCGGCACAGGATTGCTCCTACTCCTAATCCCTCTATCCACTATCGGATGGCTCGGCGCCTCCCTCCGCATAGGTCTACTACCATGGCCCGCTTATCTAGCGATTTTAATCATGGCTATCGCCCTCGCAGCACCCGCAACTCACCTCCCTGGAATTGAGATTGGAGATACTCGAGACGAGGCCCCTGCGCCTGCGTTCAATCTACTCACACATGGAGGAGATTCAATCCGATTAAACGATCTACTCGCAGGTAACGACGCACTTGTTCTAGGGGTATTTGAGGTAGATTCACCCAATGCCGACCAGCAACGAAAGGACTTCCTCGATGCAATGGGCAGGACTACGGA
>DAFJ01000006.1 GCA_002497905.1 Euryarchaeota archaeon UBA251 | reverse complement strand
TGAGACCAAAGTATTCCTTGATGATAGTCGGTTGAGAGCTATCTTACCGACTCTTAGGCGCCTTGCAGATTCTAAGATAGTCCTTCTCGCACACCAGAGTCGACCCGGGCTCTCAGACTTCACTGATATGTCGAGCCATGCAGACCTCTTAGGTCGTCTACTTGGTCGTTACATCCGCTTTGTTCCTGATGTCTGTGGCGATGTTGCGTTGGATGAAATTCGTTCTATGAATCAGGGTGATATGATTCTCCTTGACAATGTGCGAGGATGGCCTGAGGAAAATGACCTGAAGAAGGCTGATTTCGACGTTCTTCATGAGTCTGAGATTGTTCAACGTCTTTCATCTGTTGCAGATGCGTATGTCACAGATGCATTTGCAGCAGCGCATCGAAATTCCCCCACTCTCTCTGGTTTTGCACGCGCTCTTCCTTGCTTTGCGGGCGACCTGATGTCAACGGAAATACATGCATTATCGAAGGCAATCAAGAATCCACCTAAGCCGTATGTTGCCATCCTAGGTGGCGCAAAGTGCGATGATTCATTGAGAATCGCGCTTAACCTTCTTGATCAGGGTGTTGCAGATACGATTGTACCGGTTGGTGTCGTAGGTAACCTGATGCTTTGGGCTGCTGGACATCGACTTGGTCAAGGAAATGAGGACTTCATCAGGAAAGCTCTCGCTGATGATTTTGATTCAACTTTCCAAGATGCGATACGATGTATCGAGCAGTATAGCGACCATCTTCTTCTTCCGGTAGATTTAGCTGTTGAGATTGACAATCGCCGAATCGCAATCTCTCTTGATGAATTACCTGTCTCAAATCCAATTTATGATATTGGTATTTCGACCCTTCAATCACTCCATTCGGTGATTCGTAACGCGGGATGCATCTTGTGGAATGGCCCTGCATCTTATTTTGAGAAGGAGCAATTTGCTTTTGGCACGATTGAGATACTGAACATGATTTGCGAATCTAAGGCCTTCACAATCATTGGTGGCGGCCATACGAGCGCGCTCGTATCCCAGAGAAAGATGGCCCACATGGTCGATCATAATAGCACAGGTGGGGGCGCTTGTCTGACAATGCTCGCAGGTGACAATATGCCCGGAATATCTTCTCTAGAACTCTCTGCCTCTTTGTTTGAGCCGCGACTTGAAGAACTCGATATGATGTGAATTGGAGCCACTGGGGAGATTTGAACTCCCGGCCTCCTGATTACGAATCAGGTGCTCTACCAGCTAAGCTACAGTGGCGACGTCGCGTGGACTGACCCCCTTCGGTTAAGCGAATCGGTTTCTTCAAGCGGAATGGAATATTGTCAAATCAATCAGGTCCCCGATTCGATGTGTAACGTCTTCACGGATTGCTACGAGCCCTTCTTCAGTATCTGCTTCAGCGCGCATCACCAGAATCGGTTCTGTATTTGAGGGCCGACACAGGAACCAACCCGCCTTAATCCCAAGGTGTCCGTCGTAGCGGACACGGACACCGTCTGCTTGATTCGATTCTAAATCAGCGAACGCCATCTTGACTGCCGTCATCGTTGCAAACCTCTCTCCAGTTAGTGGCACCTTTGCTTCTCCAGTGGAGGGAAAGTCCGGGACATTATCGAAGAGGGATGAGAAAGGTTCGGCATTTGGAAGGCGACGAGCAACGAGTTCGACGAGCCGAGCAAATCCATAGAGTGAATCATCGAATCCGTTCCACCGATCATGGAAGAAGAAATGACCTGACATTTCCCCTGCTAGGGGACATTGCGGCATTTCTCGAAGAGCTTGTTTGAGGAAGGAATGCCCGGTTCTCATCATATGTGGGATGCCACCATTGTGACGAATTGTGTGTTCCAGTGCCATGCTACACTTGACATCGTGGATTACAGTGCGTGCCTCCTCAGAAGCTTCCTCTGAGATATTGCTCAGAATATCTTCAGCGAAGACGGCGAGCAGCCGATCAGGATGGATGAACCGCCCCATTTCATCGACTACACCAATCCGATCTCCATCACCATCTACTCCAACGCCGAACTCTGCACCGCTAGTCACGACGGCTTTGGCGAGATCAACCATGTTTTTTGGACGGGTAGGATCGGGAGGGTGGTTGGGAAATGTATTGTCCCATTGGCAGTGGATTGATTCCCCTGTCGAGCCAAGCATCTCAGAAAGAGCAACCATGAATGGCCCAGGTACAGCATTTGCTGAATCGATGACAGCATTGACTGAACGTGAGATATTCCCTGTCGCAGATACAACTGCTTCCAGATGTTGATTGGTGAAGTCGTCGAGAATTATGTGACTTCCAGAGGCATTGGATTTACGGAAATTACCACTTTCGAATACAGCCCGTAAATCTTGAATCTCTGCTCCCGCCATCGCGGCTGTTCCTCTACACATTTTGAAGCCATTATACTCAGGAGGGTTGTGACTTGCGGTAATCATCACGCCACCGTCGACTTTGAGGCTAGAAGTTGCATGGTATAGCGCACCAGTAGTACAAATTCCAAGATCATGGACATCAACACCAATCGATGTTAGACCTTTGACGAAAGCAGCATGCAAATCTGGAGAAGATTCTCGTATATCCCGTCCAACAGCGAGAGCCGAACAATCGAGAAACGTCGCTAATGCGTACCCCAATCTTTCCGCAAAGGACGTGTCAAGTTCCGAGTGTGCTATACCTCGAATATCGTAGGCTTTGAAGCAGTGTACCGCCCACGTCATACATCGTGGTGGTCGGGTGATGGTCGTAGTGGTTTCCCTCTAATGAGCCACCTGAGGAACCAGAGAAAGGTCAACGAAACTACTCCCCCACCAATTGCTCCAATTCCTTCGCCCAAGTACCAGCCGAATATTGTCAATGAAAGAGTAACGAGGCAGATGGTAGATAGGACATGTCGCCAGTCAAGGATTCCTTCTACCTCATCGATGTAGGGTGAACCTGGCATAATTACGCACAGCACTTGCCATCATACGCCTGAATGACAATTTCAACGGCAGCTCCACCCGGCAGTGCGCCAGCTTCGAAGGCAGCTCGTGCTGGAGGAACTTCTACACCATCGATCCAAGATCCGTATATCTCGTTCATATCAGCAAAGTCGTTTATGTCATCTAGCAGAACTTGAGCGAAGGTTACCTGATGCTTGGTGACACCAGCAGCAGCCAGTAGAGCATCGATCTTGTCGAGGCTTGCTTGCGTCTGTTCACGAATTCCACCTGCTTCTGGAGCAATCTGTCCAGCCAACCAGATGATTCCATTTGCCTTCACACCGGGGCTGTATGGCCCGAAGACCTTGCCGCCTGTATCGATTCTTTCTTTCACCATGATACATCACATATCTTGGTGGCCCATCAACGCTACTTCCATTCATTCTTCTGTCAATGAATATGAAAATACATATTTCATGGTCTTTGACCCAAGGTCAATGAGGTCACTGTGGACTACTTTCGTGGTCGGAATTATCCTGCTTTCTAGCTCACCAACGTCAGTAGCGTCTCCCATTGAGGAATTTCCACAGGATTCTTCTTACGATCCACTTGATGAATTGCTTCAGACAATCGAAAATGCCGCAGCACCAAGGGTAATGGTCATTGGAATAGATGGGGTGAGATCTGATGTGGCTCAGATTTCGGCTTCAAGAGAAGACAGTGGTTTTGCTCGTATGGTATCCGAAGGTGCGTGGACTTACGATTCCAAGGTAGGGCCAATTTCGATTTCCGGGCCATCATGGTCGAGTATGCTGACTGGAGTATGGTGCGATCGTCATGGTGTTATGGGTAACAGTTTTGAGAACCATAAATTGGATCAACATCTCGATTTAATCGATAGGGTTGAGCGTCATAATTCCTCATTGAAAACCGCGAGTCTCGTTTACTGGGCTCCGATCTCTGAATTGATAATCGGGCCTGAAATTGCAGATATCCAAGAGCGGTATGAGGAGGATGCAGATGTTCATGATAGAGCAGTAGAAATTCTCAGAGAAGACCTTGACCTTGACGTCCTTTTCGTTGGCTATGATGATCCCGATTATGCAGGCCACGTCCATGGATTCTCCCCTGATGTTTCGGAATATGTTGATGCAGTAAAGCTCGCCGATGATCGCTTTACAGAATTGCTTGATATTCTTGATGAACGAATTTCTCGAGGAGAAGATTGGCTTGTTATCGTTACAAGTGATCATGGGGGGGGTGGGTCAACACTTAGGGGTCACAGTGCATCATCCTCAGAAGTTGATTTAACCACGTTCATGATGGTACGTGGTGGAGATACAGTTGCTGGTGAGATGTATGGTTCGGTTGTGGTGGATGTTGCAGTTACTGCACTGACTCATCTCGAAGTACCTCTTCCAAACGGCGAGAATACTTTGGACGGACGCGCCCTCGCATTCCAACCGGATTCAGATGCGGCCCGAGTCCCAAATTGCTCTGCTCCATTGGTTGAAGTCACGTTCAGTTACATCGTTCCTATAGTTCAGGTAGGGATTATTTTGGTCCTAGCAGTTGCTTCATTCATCTTCTTTAAACGAAGAAAATCAACATTCATGGATGAAGAGGAATAATTCCACTTAGTTTCCGTTCGCTTGATTCGGGATTAACTCCTCCGAGGGTCGTGAGTAGCCCCAATCCAACATGTTGGGTGATAGATCATCCGGCACATTTCCAGTTCTTTGCGCCTTTCATCCGAGGTGGTCACGAAGCAGATATTCTTGTTCTGTCTTCTCGGCCTGAGGTACAGACAATGTTTCGAGCCCGAGAGGGGCGTCTTCCGCACCGTCCACATTTGTGGGTAGATCGACCAGTAGGCGAGGGTATTGGACCTTTTAGACGCCTAATTCTTGCGAGAAGAAGGATTCAAGCGGTTCGTTCATTTCTTCGTAAGCACCCTTTGGTAAATCGTGTAGTTGTCAAAGGTGCTTCACTGGAAATACTTGCAGGTAAGAAAGAGAAGCTTATGGAACGAATCTACATTTCCGATACTGAATCGAATCATATTGCTCATCGCATCGCTTTGCGTGGAGCGACGAGTATTCTTCTTCCAGAGTCATGGCGTGAGAGCGATGCTACACAGATTGTTACTGATCGCCGAGTGAAGCGTTATCCAGGGATTCTTCCTGATTTCTATATCGATACTGAACAGGGGATTTCGATGAGGAATCAGGCAGTGGAACAATTGCGTGAATCTATTGGAGGAATGACAAGTGAGAAATCCACTGCTCCGATAGTATTCCATCGAAGAATCATTGGCGGAGGAATTCATGATGGAGACGAAGTAATCGATTACCAATATTGGATTAGGAACTTACCAGTCCACTTCATTCACACAAAAGAATCTGCGATTGAAGCGACAGATGGCGTGTGGGATATGCCTATGCAGATTGCTATGTTCGACGGAGTTCTCACTGGTTCTACTACGACGGCAGCAGAAGCAGTCATTCATGGCATGCCAACATTCCTCATTTCCAAGGCTGAGCGAGGTTTCCTCGATGAGTTGGAAAGTCGCCGTCCTGATTTGTTGTTCCGTTGGCGAAGTACATCGTCTGACGGATTTGATAGGATAACTCGCGATTGGATTGAAGCGATGCAAAGCGATCGTCTTACCTCTCAGATTAGGAAGGATAGCCTTGCATTCTTTGAAAGAGAAATTGGCCCCGTTGCTTAATCAAAGGCTGAGTAGAACCTCAAGATGATCGCCAGCCATGCCTTCGTTGATGACAACATCAGCCTCCACCCAAGCGGCATAAGCGGCATCATCTCCGCCTATGGGTGTTGATTCTGAATCAACATCAACACGATAGAAAATCGAAACTATATGCTTACGTGGATCCCGATTTGGGTTTCCTCGAACCGTGTAGAGACAAGGAGAATCTCCGATAAGTCCTGTTTCTTCTAGAAGTTCCCTCAGAACAGCGTCCTTCGGGTCTTCACCTTCGTCTACGAATCCACCAGGAAAGGCCCATGCACCTTTCCAAGGGTCATTACCCCGTCTAATCAGTAGGATTTCCATTCCGTTCTTACCATTCCGAGTCGCGATAGCATCCACCGCTAGGGAGGGTTTTGCCCAAGTGTCATTGCCACATGTTTCGCAGCGTTCCGTCATGGAATCATTCTCCGAATCTCCGTCGTCGATTTTGATATGATTCGATAGCAGTATAGAAGTCTGCTTTGGAGAAGGATGGCCAGAATACATCGGTAAAATAGAGTTCAGAGTATGCGGCTTGCCAGAGTAAGAAATTGGAGATTCTTTCCTCCCCTGAGGTTCGGATGATGAGATCAGGATCAGGTAGCCCTGCGGTGTAAAGTCGGTCTGAGATTGAGGCTTGATCGATTTGTTCTAGGGAAATTTCTCCGGCTGCGTAATCTTCAGCGATACTACGAACGGCCTTCAGAATTTCTTCGCGTGAACCGTAAGCAAGACAGATTGTGAACACACATCCGTCGTGATCTGCAGTTCCCTTTTCTGCCGCTTCAATTGCTGACAGAACTCGTGATGGTAACAGTTCCTTGTGGCCTGCGATACGGACTTGTACACGATTTGAGTAAATCCTCTCGTTTTCAAGAAGTTCTCGTAGCCCTTCGACATAGAGGTCGAACAAGACCTCAAGTTCTGCCCCAGTTCGACTGATTACGTTCTCCGTACTTAGTGCATATACAGTCAGATAGGGGATATCGAGGTCGAGGACCCAGTCCATCACCTCCTCCAGTTTTTGCTTGCCGTAGCGGTGGCCTGTTGAGGATTCAATGCCTTCCTTCTCTGCGAATCTTCGGTTACCATCCATGATGATTGAGACATGCTGGGGAATCTCTCCTCTTTTGACACGGTCTCGAAGCCGGTTTGCCCGGACGCGATCGGTTCGAGATACGAAGCTCCAAGCGAATCTTGAGTTCGCCAACCACCGCGCAGGTACCCGTATGATGCTGAAGGAAAGCAGCAACTTCGCAGTCCTATCGATGATTCTACCGAGCCAGCCCATGTACTCCCCCCTTCATGAGAGACGCGTTTGGGATTTCATTCCTCGCGCTGATATGTGGATTCACTCAAACAGAATGTCAGGGTCTCTGTGGAGCCCTGAAAGGACGCCACGACTTGGATTTACAACGATAATTTCACCAGCATCAGGCCATACCTCAAGGTCGGCCTTTGAGTTCCCACAATAGGCAAATCCACCTTCACCGTAGCGTTCAACCAATGCCTTTGCCTTGTGTTTCCCCCCTAGGTTGACAGTCCCCTCTGATCCCATTACGTCGTCGAATAGTCCGACATATTCGGCGATTGGATGTGCTTGCACGATATGCGACGCTGTGGCAAGAATGATTTCCCGTCCAGTAGTTTTCTGTTCCTTTAGCCAGTTTACGAATGCCTCGTGATAGACGAGTGTTTCAGGGTCGATAGAGATGAAATTAGCAACCCGTTTCTTCCAGTAGGGTCGCCCCTTGGTGACCTCAAAGAGTGGAATCAGTAGTATGTACCATGGACGCCTGAGTATAATTCGCCTAGCACTAATCTTCGTCATATCCGATAGGATAACTGTCCCATCTAGGTCGACAGCCAGAGGTAATGGGTCCTGCGTCATTGTATCGGCGTGAAGGAGGTGTTGAACAATCCTTCCGCTCTACAGAGATTCAGACCGGTCGTCTCAAGGATTGAGACGTCCTCCTCGGGCTATGGAGTTCCCGGATGTCGCTGGTGAACCTTGGTTCCCGCGAGGTGCGGTCTCAACTAATCCAGTCCCTTCTGAGCATGCACCAGTTGGATTCTCCTCGTTTGAAGTCCCTCTTTCTTGGACAACTACCGTGATGTTGTGGCCTAATGCAGGACTTCCTAATCTAGAAGTGTTGCAAACTTGGTCTGAGTCAGAAGACCTCTGGGGTGACGTGACATGTTTGCAGTCTGCAACGTCACTCGATTGGACCTCGGGTTCGCTCGGTCCTATCGGGAAGATGGATTGTGGTCGTGACGGAATTTGGCGGATTGAGATTCTCCCCTTCGATTATGATGGTCATGGACGTAGGTTGTCTGAACATATCGGCAGTAACCCGTATGTCGCACAAGGCGGCCTCCAATGGAGGGGTCGAGATGTCCTCCTCTTTTGGCGGGATTTGGGCGCGTGGCCTTCCGCGGCAGATGTACTTGAATCCCTTATTGAATCAGAGAAATTGGATGATGCGAGAATCTTGATTGAAGAATGTGGACGTGCCCTTGGGCGTTTCCATTTATCCACTGTAGAAGTGGCAGATCCTACGAAAGTCGCGAAGCGATGGAATGAGCGATTAAAGGTCCTTGAGGAACGAACGAAGTCATCCACACTATGGCGTGCCCCTCATGGTCGTCGTACAGTCGGAACTCTAACGCATCGTAATTTCAGCCTGCGAAACATCGTGGTCCTCAACGATATACATTCTAAACCGAATCTAGAAGACGTGCACATTTTGTTTCCAGGGGATGGTGTATATGGAGCATTGATACCGCTCGAGCATCGTGCGCCAGCGTTACAGGATTTGGCTGCAGGATATCGTTCGATTGAACGGATTGAAGGTGGAACATCTGGAATGCGTATCGAACTTAGACGTTGTTTCCTTGACGGTTGGAGATCCACAGCTCCACCTAGGTGGGCATCGGATGACGCCTTGGATTCACATAAGGGAGGGGTCCCAATTTGGGAGTATGAACAGGTCCTCAAAGAGGTGCTTTATGCGCATGCATTTGACGATGAAATAGATCCACGAACCCATTGGTTCCTAAACCACGTCGATAGGATTCAGGCGGGTATGTTTCGTGCCCGCACTATTGCTGCAGGCGCCTTGACCTGCACTGCCTTACTTGGATTCGGAATTTATGCAGGGGTGACGGAACTGCTCGAGTGGAGCGATTCAATCCCACTCATGTTGTGCGGTCTGGCAGTTCTGCCATTACGTCAGTTATATCGTAGCCTTGCTCCGCCACCTTACTGATTATTCGAGTTATTGACTACATTGATTGTGTAATCTAGGACTAGGATTTCAACAATGTAGGAGATTTCTTCTCCTTCGTCATTATGATTGCATGCGAATCCTCCACCTTCCTGAACATCCACATTGAGATTGAGCATGTAGGCGCCAAGTCCCGCCTCACCTGCATCAAGTTGAGAGACGATTTCACTTTCTGAGAGTCCCGATACGGTTCCGTTTAGCAGGGAGGAGTTGTACCATTCTACGAGAATTTCGTGGGATGATTCACCTTGTCCCTGATTTTGACCACTGGCAGTTCCGGTTTCATTATCATGAGTTATAGTACCTGTAATGGTATCCGGATCTGGAGCGCTAGCACCAGGTGCTGCACAACCGGGACCTCCACTTGTTTCGTCTTCACTGTAGGTGAGAGTCACAAGAACAGCAACAACGTTCCGATTTTCCCCGCTCCATGAGATAGCATCTGTGTGGAGGTCGATTTCAAGGGCCTCTCCATCGTTGATGTATTCGGTACCTTCCCCAAGCTGCTCGAAGGTTAGATTAGATTCAACAGTGTAATCCGCGACTCCACCCATTGAGTCTGAGGAATCTGGTCCACTGACTAAATAGACGGTCTCTGCCGCAGCGAAGGGTACGAGAATTACCATTGCGACGACACCCCAGGTCCGCCCATCAGGTAACGAGTAACGGCCAAGGGGTGAGATGTCTGGACTTCTGATTTGATTCATCACGAAGTGAGCGATTAACGCGGACCCCATACCTGGTAACGAAGGGAAGATTCCATCGCCACCCCCGAGTCCCAAAATAGACCATAAGATGACGCTACTGAAGGCACATCCCATCATCACAAGAGAGTGGAATGTATCGGGTTTGTATCCCATCCAGCGAATAATTAGCAGTGGAACAAAGATTCCACCGAGCCCATATACGGCAAGTACGACGAGAGCAAATACGGAGTCTCCACCGGGAATATACAGTCCTCCGATGGAGATTAGTGTCGCGAATGCGGCTACAACTATTGTTACGAGTTTAGTTGTCTTGTGATCATCTCTCCATTCAGGTTTGATATCGTCTGTGATGGCAGCAGTACAAGCCAGTACTTGGCTATCAGCGGTTGACATGGTAGCAGCAAAAATCGATGCAAGAATCATTCCAATTCCGAACGCGGGCATGGTTTCCATCGCTAATGTTGGAAGACCTAACTCTGCATCAAAACCGGCTTCGGTAAATAGAACGCGACTTGCAAATCCTGCGATGACCATTAGCAGGATGAATGGAGTTTGCCAGACGAAAAACCAAATCATCGCTTGTTTCCGATCGCTGTCGGAACCTAAAGTCATCACTCTAGAGACGACTTGTGGTTGTCCCGCCACTCCAAGCCCTCCTAGTAGGAAGGCGAACATCCACATCGAGAAACCAAACCTAAGATCAGGTGGTAGGAAGTTTGTCAGCGCTGGATTCTGAGACTCCAAACCGTCGTGCATGCCACTAAATCCTCCAACCTCTCCCAGTGCGACCCAACAGAGAATTACAGATCCAACAATCATTACACAAGATTGTGCAGCATCTGTCCAGATTGATGCACGGATTCCACCTGCATAGCAGTAGGCGACTACTAGCACGAATCCAATCAAGATTCCTACCACTTCTGACCAACCCATCATCACCAGCAGTGCCTTACCACCGGAGGTAAGTTGAGCTGCGGCGTAGATACAGAGGAAGAAGACTGAGAGTACAGCTGCCAACTTTGCTTCGGGTGCTCCAGCCTTTTCTGCAACGAGTGAAGAGAGAGAACGCACTCCTCTTTCTTCGCCTTCTTGTTGGATAAATTTGTACAACCAGATCCATGCAACGACCTGTCCTACAGTCGATACTGCCCCGAGCCAAATAACGGAGTAACCCATCATGTAGGTAAAACCGATGAATCCGATGAACATGTAACCGGAGTTCCATGTACTCACCGCGGAGAGTGCTGCCAGTGCTGGATGCATCCCTCTTCCAGCTACCAGATAGTCGTCAGTAGTGTCTTCTTTGACCAGTATAGATGCCATCCCGACACCGGCGAAGATGGCCATGAAGAAGAGGAAGGAGAGAATGAGGACGATGTCCATCAAATCTACACGGTAGGCCCCCCATCATCAATACCGTGGGTGCGGTATAACTTTGCCAGCATACCAAATCCGCAACATTATGGAACCGGGATTTTGGGAACGCCTCCGTTCCAATCCATGGCTTCAAGGCTTCATTTTGTATTCTATATTCCGAGCGTTCTATGGATCAGGAATCCTTCTCGTCACATGGTTTATTGCAACTGAGACCGAGAATCCTTGGTGGGTTTCAGTATTGTTTCTTCTTGCCTCGATGATCTTCTCTAGAATTCTTTTCCGGCAAATCAAACAAAGACGAGAATCTGCTTCAATCAATCAAGTGTGATCTTGAATACACTACTTTTTACATGATTCAAAAATCGCTTACATATGCCCCAACTAAATATTGGTGATTCCGCTCCAAATATCTCCTTACCTGCGATTGACGGAACCACATTTGACATGTCTTCCATGAAGGGTAAAAGAGTAATTTTTACATTTTTCCGATTTTCATCCTGCCCATTTTGCAACTTCCGAATTGACAGGCTAATGAAGCGATGGAATGAGTTCCCAGAAGATACGGTGATGGTGGGCGTTTTTGATGCTCAAATCGATGAGCTGTCACGCCGAATGAGAAAGAGAAATATTCCTTTCACGATAGTAGCAGATGAGACATACCAGAATTTCAGAGAGAATGGCATCGAGAAGTCCTTTCCTAGCTTCATGTGGGGTGCTATCCGTTCTCCAATAACTATGATTCTGGCAACCTTGAAGGGATATATTCCAATGACGTTGTCTATTTCGAAGATGTCTACTTTACCTGCAGATATTCTGATTGATGAGGAAGGTAAAGTTGTCGAGGCACACTATTGCAAAGATACAGCAGATCATCTCCCCATTGATCGAATGATTACCTTCGCGAAGGGCGAATAGTCAGTATTATGGATTTGGAACAGATTCCAGTTTGGGATACTGAATTATCACCGTCTGATGGACATCAATGAGGTCCTGCCCCTCGTTATAGTCGACTCGAAGTTCGTGAATTTCAAAGGTATTGAAGTGGATTGTTTGCCATCGAACAGTCTCACCTTCACTAACCACCTCGTTACGGTTTTGGCATGCATCCTCTTGTTGATCTACCAATCTCCAGGTAATTTCCACGTCCCGTCCACCGCCGATATTCTCAATCAAGTTTGGATTTTCTACCGTTGAGTCGATGAAAATCGAAGCAGCTGAAGTCCCTTCGTTCAGAGGAATTGGGTCGATTATTAGCGGACTTGGATTGTAGGTATCTGTATCCGTCCAATCCATACGTAGATTCATCCGAATTACAATCGGAAGATGGACTCGATATCCTCTTTCATCCTCTGCATAGGCTACCAAGTCATGGATTCCATGTTCTGTAAATTCTACATTGATTATCGAACCCTCATCGGGATGGATTACTAAATCCGTCTCATCGTTTGAGATATCTACGCCGAACGCCACTAATTGATGTCTAGATGCACTGTTTGAGAAATCAAATCGAATTGTGACGCCTGTCGTTGAGTCGAGATTACCATCTACGTAGGATTCGATGATGGTTCCATTGGTTTCTTCAAAGTGAACAATCAGAGTGATTTCTCCCTCTTCTTGAGAATCGGAGATACAGCCAACCAAGCAACTGGTCATGAATAGTAGACAAAGTAGGATTGGTTGGAGCCGAGTCACATGCTCCATAATGAAAATCCGGATTTAAGACACGTGGATAATTGGACAGATGTCCAGAATCAACCTAACAATACATGGTTGATTGTGAACAGTGCACCCATGACTAATGCAAAGAGTAGCAGTCCATTGGCAAATTTACCCTTGTCTTCTTGAGGTTCTCCCATGAACGTCATGTCATCTTCCATACCTTCGTCCTTTAGTCGGAAGTAACTGATTAGGATGAGTAGCATCACAGCTCCTCCAGTCAAAGCATCCATCTGATTCGCCTCACTTGCATTTCTGGCAGTATCAGCTATGAGAGCGATATAGGTTGATACAGTTGCAGTGATAAAAGCAAATGCAGAAGGATGTAGAATTGGCCATTTTCCTGAGGCTCCATCCATTAGTACTAATGCTGACCAGAGTGTATACACTAGAATCAATGAACCCGTTACAGATACTTGAGTTGGCAATGGTTGACCCAAACCTTCTGCTAGAACCATACTGCCCTCATAATCTACTGGGAAGCCTTCAGCAATGACATCATTAGGTGTCAAGATCATTCGAATTGAATAAAATAGGCCAGCTAGAACTAGCATAATCAGAGATATCATTGCAATTTTATCCTTGACTTTCAAACCTGGTTTGAAATCAGATAACCCATCGTTAACTCCCTCATTTCGTAATGAGAGATAACCTCCAATGTAAATCAGTGTCACGATGATGGACATATATTTTGGAAGAGGGCCAGCCATACTCTCAACATTCCACCACATCCAAACACCAAAAGTCATTGAAATCAAACCTAGTGAAGATGGAATCATGATTATCCATTTTCCTTTGGCACCCTCAAACAGGATTAACATTGTCGATATGAATATCCCGAAGAATAGGACTCCATTGAAAGCAGTTTCAGGTCCACCAGCCCCATATGCTGGGTCAGTAGAATCTGTTATTCCATTGTCTAGAGGAGCAAAACATACTTCTCCACCAGTAACATAACAATCACCAAAGAACATGAAACTAACAGAGTAGAGTAAAAACATCAGTGCTGAGAATCCTAAACATATTTTCGCAGGCATAGATTCAATTTTGAACATCACAATCAGCCAATTGGCCTATTGGTCACTACTTAATCATGGCTCTATAATCCGGCTAAATCGTTCTTCTTCGAATTCGTAGATTATTGGCGAACCTGTTGGTATTTCTACAGAGAGGATTTCTTGAGGTGTCAGATTTTCGATAGACATTACAATGCTTCGAAGTGAATTACCATGGGCTGCAACTAGTATTGTGGACCCCGCTTCAAGATCGGGAACGATGACCTCGTGCAGATATGGGAGAGTGCGCTCAGCACACATCTCCAAGCTCTCACCTTCCGGTGGAGGGACATCAAAAGACCGTCGCCAGATGTGGACTTGATCTGCTCCATACTTCTCCCGAGTATCGTCTTTGTTTAGACCTTGGAGGGCACCGTAGTGTCTCTCATTGAGTCGTTCATCTCGATGGATTGGAGGATTATTGGATGCTCGGTTTCTCTCCATTACAATCGCAGCTGTGCGCTGGGCCCGCATCAGCGCGCTGGTATGAACGACATTGAAGCAGATATCAGCCAGTGCATCTCCAGCGGCTTCGGCTTCAATAATTCCCTTTGGCGAGAGGTCAACATCAATCCAACCTGTGAAACGGTTCTCAGCATTCCATACGGATTGTCCGTGACGGAGTAGAACCATGAGCGCCATCAGATCACCCTTCGACTTGTCTGCGAACCCTTGGCTCAAAGAAGTGGAGCCCCAATCCCTGTGCCATCCGCATTACGTTGAGCAGGAAAATCTGCTTGAGTTCCTGCTCTTCTGTTGAGGATGAGGTGTCCCAGTATAGGTTACATGCGATGTCAATCGCTTGAGGTCCAAGGGATCTTACTCGGACGAATGAGGAGTCCTTTTTGGTCGTCTTTTCGTTTCCTTGGATGTTCGCGAGGACTTGACTGCAGAAGATTTCCACGGCATCAGGATCGCTTTCGAGATCAAGGTGGAGGATGGGTTGGTAACGACGCCATCGCCGCAGACCGTAGTTTTCAATCGCTGTGTTGACTAGGGTTGCATTCGGAAAGGTAACGACTGAATCGATTGAGGTGCGAATCATGGTGGTTCGGAGATTGATTTCTATGACTTCGCCTTCACTGCTACCGATTACAACCCAATCTCCAACTTTGAAGGGCCGGTCTAGAAGAACAGTGATTGCACCGAACATGTTTGAGATGGAATCCTTTGCAGCTAGTGCGAGGGCGATTCCACTGATGCCTAGTCCTGCCAGAATGGCTGAGAGATCGAACCCGAGTGCGCCGGCGATAAGTACCGCTCCGAAGGCGATGATAACGAAGCGCATTACACTTTCAAGTGCTGAGATTAACGTCTTTGTCGTCCCCTCCATGTCTCCGTCCCCGTCTAAACGATCGACTATTGCGTAGACAGCAGGTACCAATCTGAACGCCCAGATGACAATGGCCGCATAGAATACGAGTTCCGTAAATGGAAGCAAGATGGTTTCTATGAGTTCAGGTAACATGACTGAGGTCCCATCTATGGATGAAGAGTCCACCATTCCTCGCAGAGTAAGTGCAAGGAATCCGCTTGCTGCAGCCGTACCGAGGGTTCCCGAGGAATCTCGAATAGCTTGGACAGCAATCTTCTGCTCGATACCAAATCGCATGAAGGATTTTGATATCATCACTTTGAGCCAGAGGCGCATCATTACACAAATCAACAAGGTTGTCCCGAGTATCACGAATGTGCCCTGATTGAAGCCCATTCCGAAGTCATTTTCCCAGCCTGGAATCGCCTGCACGAGGGGGTCCATGCGATTCTTCTGACCATGATACTTTGAATCGCTTTCGGCTTAGAGAGTTACAGGACCATGCGTGCGTCGGCTTGAAGTGGTGCAGTCGTCTGTGAGGAGATGAATCTCCATGTCGGTCGTGCGTCGCGTTTCAGTCCACCTCGTCCTCCTCATGTTTCTTCTCATGCCATATGCAGGTGTATTTGGTAATGTTGAAGCCCAAGATGAACCAGTAGAAATCAATGAACCACTCGACATTTGGTCTAAGGATTACATTGATGATGTGTATCCATGGGGAGGTGACGATGCAGCCCAGTTCAAGGAGTATCACACTTACTTTACAATGAAAGATCGGATGCTACATCTTTCACAGAATAACCGAAACATCATGACATTCCATGAAGGTTTGAATGGCGGCGAAAATGCCAGAGGTCAGACGACAACTGCCAATTCATACGAGGGATGGTTCTACAATCATCGCAGCCCATGGGTCAAAATAACGGCCAATCCTCAAGGAGGGGAATGTAACGATTTCGTTGGAGATTGTGGTAATTATGAAGATCGACCGGATGTCCTTCTTGTGGGCAATCATCATGCCCGTGAATGGATGTCGTATGAGGTCCCGATGATGTTCCTTGAGATGGTAGCTCATTATTACGGAAAGGCTGGCGTGGACAACGATGGCGATGGTCTCATCGATGAAGATCCCTATGGTGATTATGATGGCGACGGTATACTCGATGATGACGGTGATTGTCTTTCGCTCAATGCCTCACATCAAGACAGTAATGGTGATGGGACACCTTGCGGACCTGGTGACCATGGTGTCGATGAGGACATTTCTGAACAATGGATAACCGATCTTGTCAATACTCGAGAAATCTATCTTGTTCCTATGTTGAATGTTGATGGTAACCGATACGATCGAGAGGTATACTGTGGCGAAACAGCGTGGGAGAATTGTGCGAAGAGTGGATGGAGAAAGAATCTCCGTGACAATACCTTTGTTGATAACGTTGTACCAGATTTCTTCGAGAGTGTTGATGAAGATTGTGACGGAGTAGATTTGAATCGAAATTACCAGTATGAATGGGGGTTCCCAACCCAGGGTACTTGGCCTGGAGCACCCGGAACTTGTACTCCACAAGGTGGAATTGATGGTCCAAAAAATGATGTTTACACGGGGCCGTTTGAATTTGAAGACAATGATGGTGACGGCCTAATCAATGAAGATCCAGTTGATGGGAACAATGATGATGGCGATACAAAGGTAGACGAGGATTGGGCAGGTGGAAATTCAGAGCCTGAAACTCTTTTCATCCAAGACTTGACCGAAATGAATGATGATAATGGGGACGGAGCATCCGAATTCAAGGTGGTTTTCAATTGGCATTCATTCAGCAATCTTGTTCTCTATCCATGGGGTCATTGTACTGGTTGTCAAACTCCGGATCATGATTTCCTAGTATATCACGGAGATCAGATGGCAGAGATGACGAACTATGAGAACATCCAATCATCGGAGCTCTATCCTACGACTGGAGATTTCTGTGACTGGCATTATGGCGTACATAATTCGTACTGTTTCACTATGGAGATTGGTAATAATTTCCACGAGCACCCTGATGATATAGACCATATTGCGGCGCTAAATATGGGTCCAACGTTCTACATGGTAGAAGTAGCCGATGATCCCGCATTCCGTGCAGTATTCGGATTAGGTATGGATGAAATCCAATGGATGCAGAATCCAGCCAATATCACACTTCCCGATGAAGGCGATATTCCAGTGGAATTATGCCTTCATCCTAACTTCCCTCTCAGCAATGATGTCAATCTGAGTCATGTGATGTATCGTCAAGTCACTCCAACTAGAGTGCAGAATGACTACGGTCCAACAGAGTGGAATGAACTTCAACCATGGTCGATGGCTGGTTTCGATGATACTACGATTCGTTGCGAATTGTTAGATGGAACTAATGGGACCACAGTGATTGCTAACATACCTATCCCTGAGACGAGTGTTGGTGAGATACACTACAGAGCAATGCTTGGAACTACAAATGGTGCTTTCCCAATCAATTACCCTACTCCAGGGGAGCAACCTGGAGATTACTATGTCCTTTACCTACCCTATCGCGCAGGATTTGGAAGCACCCTTCTCGCCGTCATGATGTTCATTCTGGTCGCATCAGTTGTGTGGGGTGGCCTTGGATTTACTTTGAGGGAAATGTTCCGTGATCGAGGTGATGATGATGATGATCCTTCTGACCAGACCGATATTGTAGAATCATCTATGCAAACTGTGGATGTAGATTCAGCTCAGGATTACGGTAGGATGACAGTAGCCGAACTCAAGGTAATATTGAGTGAACGAGGTATGCCGACATCTGGCCGGAAGGCTGAACTCATCGATCGACTGAAGGGGGCGTGAGTATGTCAGGAGACACCTTCGGTGGCCGTATGGGCCTCATCTTCGCTACGATTGGTGCAGCGATTGGAACGGGCAACATCTGGAGATTTCCTCGAATGGTGGGTGCCAATGGTGGTGGATCATTCCTTGTTCCGTGGCTTATTTTCCTCTTCGTTTGGTCTGTACCTTTGGTCATCGCTGAGTTTGCGATTGGAAAGCGTGCACGTACCGGAACTGTGGGGGCATTCCGAATTTTTGCAGGGAAACGATTTGCTTGGATGGGTTTGTGGACGGCTTGGATATCTACAGCAATTGGATTCTACTATGCAGTCGTAACAGGCTGGTGCCTGAAGTATTTCTCAGCGGCTGCTAGCGGCGGGCTTTCACAGGGCGTAGATACGACACTCGTTTGGAATGAATTCTTGCAATCTCCTAGCCAAGTTGTCGTGTTCCAATTCCTTGCAGTTGCCATAACTATGGCAGCGATTTGGCGTGGTGCTAAGGCAATTGAGAAGGTGAATGTAATCCTGATGATTTCGCTCTTCATCTTACTATTCAGTGCATTGTTTCTCTCTATCCTCATGGATGCACAGGACGGCACACTCGATGGTTTCGTCTACATGTTTAGTATTCAACCGGAATACCTCTTCCAACCTGAGACTTGGATCTCAGGGTTATCTCAGTCGGCATGGTCCTGTTCTGCAGGAATGGGCATGTGCATCACATATGCAGTATACATGCGTAAGGACGAGGACACCACTCTCAATGCAGCGACAATGTGCCTTGCTAACAACAGCATCAGCATCATCGCAGGACTTACTGTCATGATGGCGATTTTCTCAGTTGTTCAGGATCCTCTATCTGCTGTTAGCGGCGGATCTAGCGCAATCACTTTCCTAGTACTCCCCGAGGTTTTCGCTCAAGCGCCTGGTGGACCAATTGTCCAACTTGCTATGGTGACGATGTTCTTCCTTGCCCTTTCGTTTGCTGCGCTAACATCGATGATCTCTACTGTCGAACTATGTGTGAGAAACTTCGTCGACCACGGCGTCGATCGTAGCCAAGCAGTTGGTTTCACTGGTGGTGCTCTCTTCCTCTTTGGCATACCTAGTGCAGCTCTCTGGATTCTCATGGACGAATCAACAGGTGTGGCTTTCCCACAATTCCTCGAGGTTCAAGATCACATCTGGGGTTACGGTCTGATGTTCAGTGGTCTGTTCATTGCGTTTTCAATCTGGAAGTATGGTTGGAATCGCTACAAGGTTTGGCAGGATGAGAATGATATCGAAGGCTTCGATTTCCGAGATTACTTGGATAATGGTGTTTCTTCTTTCCGTGACGATTTCATCAATACCGGCGACAACGACTGGTGGATTGGAAAGTGGTGGGAT
>DAFJ01000026.1 GCA_002497905.1 Euryarchaeota archaeon UBA251 | reverse complement strand
TGGCATCCATATGATGGAGTCCCAGCTTGGGCAAGTTCCTTTTCAGCACTCTATCCATATGGAGGGGAATTCCCCAATGTTGTCGAACACTATGGCGACCACAGCCTATGGGAGACGCACCTCCCGATGGGCGTTGTTCTCGCCTTCCCCTTCCATCGTGTTTCTTACAACCTAACTGATCTCATCCTATTGACAATTTATCTCGGTATTGCTCACCTCATGGTGGCCTTCATTCTCGGTGCAATCGATGAGATACGTCATGGGCACGGTTGGTCAGGCGCCCTATACGGAAAGGTATCCTGGATGCTTGTGCTTGGTGGCGGTTTCTTCTTCTCATATGCCTACCTCATTTCAGGAGGTGGCGCCAGTCCAGAATATGCTGAACTGCTTTCCAATCTCAAGCTAGGTGGTCTAATCGCGGCTGCAATAGGCGTGGTTCTTCTCCTCATTCATTTAGTGCATGAGGGGGTGCCTTTGTGGGTTGCATGCATACTTGCTCCAATCGAGGCAATCGGAATGCTACCTACTACTCTGTCCTATGTTCGACTCTTTGCAGTGGGTATCGTCGGCGTTAAAATTGCTGAAGCAGGCAATTCTCTACTCTATCCGATGATCGTTGAAGGGTTCTCAACTGGTGGCTCAATTATCGTCGCAGTTCTCGCTCTCATCGGCTGGTTCTGCGTCCAAGTTTTCGCATGGGTTCTTGGAGTATTTAGTCCGAACATCCACGCCGCTCGCCTCCACTTCGTTGAGTGGATGCGCCAATTCTACACTGCTTCCGGGAAGGCCTTCGCGCCTCTCGGAGGGCGGTCCCGGTTCGTGGAGGTGGACACGGGGCAACAATGACATTCCCGCGCGGTTTCGCGCCGGATACAAACACACGGAGGAAGAAGAAATGAACCCGAAAATGATGAGGAACGCACTACGAATGATGATTGTCCTGTTGGCCGTTATTGGCTTGACAGACGTGGTCGCAGCGGCCGGAGCAGATGCAGCTCTGAACGGCAGCGGCTACTCTTGGGGTATGCCCCTAGGCGCTGGGATTGCTCTCGGTCTAGCCGGTGTTGGCACCGGTCTTAGCCAGGGTCAGATTGGCGCAGCAGCAGTGGGCATGGTCGCTGAGGACGGAGACAAGTTCGTCACAGGTCTGATCTTCACGGCACTGCCTGAGACGATTGTCCTGTTCGGTTTCCTCGCAATGTTCCTAATGTGAACATCTGCGTGAACCGTTCTGAACACACGAATGAATACATGAGGACAGTGACATGAGTCTAGAAAAACTCGCCAAGGATATCGCGGCACAGGCCGAAGCTGAGGCATCGGAGATTATCGCGGAAGCAAAGGCAGAAGCGAAGCGGATTTCCAAAGGAGCAAGCTCCGAGGTTGCCGCCATTAACTCAGATGCGATGGCTATGGCTGAGAAGCAGGCAGCACAAATCGGTGTAGAATCCGTTGCTAGCGCCCGCCAGTCCAACCAGAAGGACATCTTGATTGCAAAGCGCGTGCAAATTGATCTGACTTACGATGCAGTGCGTGAGAAACTCGGAAGCCCGAAACTCGGCAAGCGTTCAGCAATGTTGGATTCACTATTGAAGGATGCCAAGGCAGAAGCGAAGGGCAAGATGACCCTCCGACCTGCAGCAATCGATCGCTCCGCTCTCGAACAGAAGGCGAGCGGCTTCACTTTGGGCGACGACGTAGAGGCCCTCGGTGGCTTCATGTTAGTGTCTGACGATGGCAGTATCAGCCTGGATTACACCTTCGACTCAAAATTGAATGATGCGTGGTTGACCTCCCTTGGAGATGTCAATCGGACCCTCTTTGGAGCTTAATCGGTGGGATGAAAATGTTCGGTCGAGGAAATTGGGCTAATGCGGCGGCGCGTGCTCGCTCCCGTCGCGGCCGTCTTCTTGATCGAACCCGAATTCGCCAGTTGATTAAGCAAAAACCAGATGCTATCGCTGCAAGTATAGGTGATGCAGGATATCGTCAAGATATCGACTTGTATGCTCACCGTCTCGCCGGTGCAGAGCTCGTTGAAGCCGGATTGAGCCACAATCTCGATCGTGAGGTACATCAAGTGCTCAAGTTCTGTCAAGGCGAACTTTCTGACATCGTTGGTGTCTGGGCTACCAAGATTGACCACAATAAGGCAAAAGCAGTATTGCGGGCGGTTGACAGAGGCATTGAAACCGATCGCCTCAGTAATAGCGCTCTTCCCAAGGAGAACCCTGAGAATGCCGAATGGATTGCTATTGTCGATTCCTCATCAACGCTTGAAGAAGCTGCATCTAGCGTCTCAAAGGCCGGGCTAGGACGTCGTATTTTCCGTGATATGAGTCCTGAAGCAACCCTCGCTGATTATGAGGATGCTCTAGATCGTTCTTACTATCAGTCAGCATTGTCAGTAATCCCTAATCGTGGCCCTAATGCCTCACTACGCCGATATCTCAAGATGGAAATCGCTCACCGAGATGTGCTCAATGTCTTGCGGGCAATGCGTCAAGGGATTTCGTCTGAGAAGCGTGCCGCCATCTTCCTCCCCGGCAGCGGGCTTTCTCGCGCCACTGAGGCGGCCCTGATTCAGGCGAACAATCTTGATGATGTTCTGCAAGCAGTTCGACGTACGTTGTCATTTGACGACAGTGGTTTTGAAGAGGCTTTACAACTATATTCAGAGTCCAAAACCATGGATCCAGTCGTTGATTTATTCCATCACAAGAGAAGCGAACTGTTGCTTCGTTTTTCACATCTGCATCCAATCTCGGCGATGCCGATTGTATACTACATCGAGCGTAAATTGCTCGAAGTCGAGAATCTACGCCTGCTTGTGCGCGGTAAGGCGGCCGGTCTCCCTGAGCCCGTGATTGAAGCGCATTTGACATTGTGAGGATTGAATATGGAAATTGCGATTA
>DAFJ01000014.1 GCA_002497905.1 Euryarchaeota archaeon UBA251 | reverse complement strand
GTCGTGCGAGGGTGTGAACCCTAATTCGAACAAGCGTTGAGCATCGAGCATTGCTCGAGGGACATCTCCAGCCCATCCGCGATCGCCACCTGTGTAGTCAATTGATGCATCCTTACATCCTGTTTCTTCAAGGACAATCTCAGCAATTCTGCGAACACTGCAGGTATCTTTAGTACCAAGGTTGTAGCAATTGATTTGATTGTCAGTGTTCTTCACTACATGGATCATTGCACTTGCACAATCAATCACTTCCATGTATGACTTTTCCTGAAGTCCATTACCTAGAACTTCTAACCGGTTTGAATCACGGTGTAACTTGTGGATGAAGTCGAAGATTACCCCATGGGTTCCTCGAGATCCGACGATGTTTGCGAAGCGGAAAATCCAGGCTTGTAGTCCGAATGTACCTACCCATGAGGTAATCAGGGCTTCAGAGGCAAGCTTAGATGCTCCATAGAGGGAGATTGGGAATAGGGGGCCGTAGTCCTCTGGTGTAGGCATAATTTCGGCTTCACCGTAGACAACACTGCTGCTTGCGAAGGCAATGCGCTTTGTTCCTTCAAGACGCATGGCCTCAAGGACATTGTAGGTAGCCACAGTACCTTGCTTCAGGTCTGTATCTGTGACTTGGGTGCCAAGCCGGATATCTGGATTCGCTGCGAGATGATAGACCATCTCTACCCCCTTCATTGCTGATTTTACTGCATCGAGGTCAAGGAGGTCCCCTACGATAGTTTGGATAGTGTCTCCATGATGTTCGAGAAAATCTTCACGGCCGCTGGAGAAGTTGTCGAATACCCGAACAGTCTGCCCCTCCTCTACTAATCGATCAACAAGATGAGAACCCACGAAGCCTGCACCGCCCGTGACTAAGATTACCATGACTTACGCTCATAGGTCATGTGTCTTGAGCCCATCGTAGATGTTCGATGTGGTAATTTATGACTTATCGCTCACTTATCATTTTGAAATGCCTGATTGATTAAATATGGACTGTGTCCCAGTTTAACCAATGCCGGGCCTCAACCCAGCCTCTGATCGGACCCTCGTCGGACTTCCGATGTTCAATGAGGAGGAGACGGTAGCGTCCGTAGTAGTTCGTTGTCTTGAACATGTCAACGATGTTTTGTGTGTTGATGATGGGTCTTCAGATGCCTCTTCAAGATTGGCTGCGAGAGCGGGTGCGATTGTGCATCATCATCGTGCTAACCGTGGCTATGGAGCTGCAATCCGGACGATATTCCGTATTGCACGAGAGATGGATGTTGATCGTTTAGTCATTCTTGATAGTGACGGCCAGCATGAGCCTGAGGACCTTCCCGCAGTGCTTGCCGAATTGGATATGGATGGGGTTGATGTTGTCATTGGTTCACGATTCATGGAGGAAAGTAAGCGGGATTCTATGCCTCTTTACCGTAGGCTTGGTATATCGATGATCAACACTGCATCAAATTTGACGAGTGATCTTGGGGTTAAAGATACACAAAGTGGATTCCGTGCGTTCAATCGTCGTGCTCTCAATCTTCTTGCTTTTGAGAACGAGGGAATGGAATCTACCCTTGAGGTCCTTGATCAGTGTGTTGAGAAAGGGCTCAAGGTCAATGAAGTGCCAATCACAGTGAGGTATGATGTTCCCAAATCTTCCACATACTCTGCATTTGGGCACGGGCTGACAGTTCTTACCTATGCTCTTGTATCTCTTTCACACAAGAAGCCACTTCTCGTATTTGGCCTTCCAGGAATGGGTCTTCTTATCTCTGGAACGACGATTGGTCTTGGTATGCTCAATACTGTTGAGGAGATTACCGGAGGTGGGATCTCCCTTTCTGTCGGGCCAGGCTTGACAGGTGCTTGGCTTGCAATGCTTGGTATTGCAATGTCTTTCACCGGTCTCGTACTTCATGGAGCGAGGGCTTTGATGCGCCGGATTGTTCTCCAGCGTGTCAGATCGTTCTGATTCAATGAATGAACCCGAACGGTTGATGACCGGACTTGGTGTGACACGTATATGGCGGAAGAAGACGATGCCCTTCCGGAGGGTTTCAGTTTTCCAGAGTTTCTGTCTAGTATAGGGAAATGGCCCCCATTCGTAGCCCTAATCGCCTTCCTTTCTAATGCCCGTGACACATTCAATGACGCCATCGGATCCTCTATCGGACAATATCGGAATACGGCAGTAGATATCCTGGACAGATTCAGAATCTCGATATTCAGTACGGTATATTCCGTTATTCTTCGAGCACCTGCACTTGTGATTGTCTGTCTCCTTCTGATGACCTATCCATTCTTTCTTCAGTCAATGGAATTTCAGCATCAAATCAATGGAGATGTAGAGGTATACTTACCGGATGGTGCAAATTCAACAGAACTCCTGCTTGAGGTGAGAGAACAATGGTCCACTGACATTGTTTTGTTGTACGTTCATACGGACAATGCCATTGCTGATGCAGATCGTCGTGGTACAGAGAACGTTACTGATCAAGACATATTGAGACAGATTAGCTGGATTGAAGGAGATGATGAGAACCAAGGTGCTGGGGGTTTGAAACGTGGTCTGGATTACGCCAAGGATGATCGTGGAACTGAGGATGGTGTTGTCTGGATACTCTCACATTCCCAGATCATCAAAGAGGCGAACAGTTCTGCCAAGCGATTCAACTGTGCATTGGAGAAGTATCAGATTCCAAATATAGACCCTGAAGGATGCCCAGTCACATCTACAACTCCTTCTGATGGATATTCGATTCCCTCTGATCAAGATACAATTGATCGATACGTGGAGAATGCAGCCCCGATTATGAGAAATTTCGTTCGTGATACGCAGGACCCTGATCCTACTGTAGACGAGGACGGAGACGGAATCACGGATAACGAAGGTGATGGAATCTGGGATACGGCTGTAGTAGTCATAGGTATCCGTTTTGATATGAATGGGACGGAGATTGATGGTAGGGTTGACCCCAAGGATCCAAACAGCGGCAATCGAATTTATGATCATCGGGCTTTTATCGAGCATACCGAGAATTTACTCGAGAAGTGTGGCTTTGAGCCCGATATGGATCTTTGCAGAACCTCCTATGGTGATGCTCTTTCTTCGATGAATGTTAGTCGTCAAGGGATCCTTCCGCGCGATGCAATTACAGTCACTGGTCTAACACCTGTACTGCACGATGTTTCAGATGCCGTCTACGATGAACTTGTTGAACGCATGTTGCCCCTTTCTGTTGCCTTCGTAGCATTGGCGATGATAGTTCTCCACCGTAGTCCGAAAGTAGTGGTAATTTGCGGGATGCCAATCATTCTGAGTTTAATGATCACATTTGGTTCTACAGTTTTCCTTGATATCATGCTCACGCCAATGATTATCTCCGCAGGTCCGATTCTTGTTGGCCTAGGTGTAGATTATGCACTTCATCTCGTGAATCGTATCGAAGAGAATCGGAATGAGATGCTGGATGAGCACGCTCAACGTATGTTTGAAGCAGAGCGTGAGGGAAAACCCCTCGACCCGCTTGATCCTTGGGATGAGGGGTTGTATCATCAGGCTACGGTCAATGCTGCCTGCACAACTGGGAATGCGATTATGTTGTCTGCACTAACTACAATCATCGGTTTCAACGTCCTCACTTGGACTTCTTTGGTTCCAATCAAACCAATGCGTACCGTCGGAACCACACTTTTACTCGGTATTGCAATCACCTTCTTCCTGTCAATGATCATGGTCCCTGCTCTTTCCTATGTACTCCGGTATAGGAAGGGTCGTAGCGCTACGAATGACTCTGTATGGTCCTTCATTGGCACGATACCTGTCCGAGCACCAAGTGCTATCCTTGTTGTGACATTGCTGTTCAGTGCTTATGGTGCTATGATTCTCAGTGATGAGCTTGGTAAGGATATCACTGGATCCTCTGATGAGGTGCCTCCCGGCCTCCAATCCTATGAGGCGCTCGCAGAATATAGCCGTGTATTCAATGGAGGTCAGACGAATATGTTCATTGTCGATGCAGAGGATCGTGGCCGAGTTAATGACACAGCCCCGATTCGGGACCTGCCAATTCTTGATGCCATTGATCGGATTCAGACACAAGATATCGATACTGTTGACAATACTACATCCATTTCACTGGTTACAATTTTGAAATCAATTCCAGTGACAGTCCAGGATCCAATTACAGATACAGTAATTTTCGACGATACTCTCTGGGGGCTCCTTCATTCAGATTGCTGGGACAATCCGGCGTCTGGAATAGAGTGCCCGTTCCTCTTGTTGACGGACCGCGAGACGATGGTTAACGTGGTCTTTGACACGCTTTCTCCTGAGGTTCGCTCCATGCTAATGAATGCTGATAGCGGATTCGGTGAGACGAAGACGCTTGTCTACGTAAATCAGCCTTACATCAATCTCGGTGATGCTGGAGAACTTCGCAGAATTATCGATCAACGATTGACAGGCACGGGATGTGAAGAAGGGTCCGCATTGAACTGCAACGCAGTAGATATGGACGGGGTTGAAAATACGTTGTTAACAGGTTCTCTTCCGGTTTCTCTAGACATTAATGCAGGTATCCACGAAGCTCAGAGTGAGACGACGCTTGCTACCATGATGGTACTCCTAGTCGTCATGTCTTTCCTGTTCATGTCGCCTCGTCTTGCGTTATTCACCATGACTGCGGTTGGCGTCGTGGTTCTATGGCAGCCGTTGCTGATGCGTGGAGGCAGCGTGAATGTGAACGTATTCACTGCCATGATTGGTACAATCGTCTTCGGCATCGGAGTCGATGACTCAATCCATATCGTCGATCGAATCAAGGATGAGGGTGAAACGCCAGGAGGTATTTCCAAGGCGGTGGAGAAAACCGGCCAGACCATCTTTGAGACCACAGCTACGACATCTGCGGGTCTTGCTGCAGGATTGTTTGTCTCAATTCCTGGTCTTCAGAACTTTTTCGTACTGATGATGCTCCTCATCATCTTTGCTCTGTTGACATCGTCATTGCTTCTTCCTAGCATGATAGTTACTTACCGTTCACTTCTGCATAGATTGGGTGGGAACGAAGGCAGTTGGGCTGGATTCGAGGTCAGTGTTGTTATTGAAGAGAACGTGGATGGAGTCGAAGCTTCTCTCGTTGATGGCTGACGCTGATTGGTTGGGTGAGGGTGCAGGGAGTAAGCCCCTTTCTGTTCACCATATGGCTGGTCGCATTCAACTGAGCGTCCGACCCGCCCCTCGTCGACGCGCTTCGTCGGGGCTGTTTGGACTTGCTCCAGTGGGGGTGCTCGTTCCATCCGTCCACGGGCGATCTCCACCTTTCGGTTTCATCGCACACACCCGCTGCGGTTCGTTTCTACTGCAGAGCCGGCCCTCCCGGGCCCCCGGAATGAACCGGGCCACTTGCGTCGTGGAGAGGGGACTTTCCTCAGTGT
>DAFJ01000053.1 GCA_002497905.1 Euryarchaeota archaeon UBA251 | reverse complement strand
AAGGAAGGACGATGACAACATAAACGCAACTGACAATTGTCGTTCATGGCCAAGATAGTCCGGCTCGCCTCCTCCTCCTCTCGCCGGAGACAATTATTGTTGGAAAGATACACTGGTATTACCTTAGATTTCGGTGGCCTCGTCGGAGATGAGTTGCCACCGCCTAACAGGTGCAGTGTCCACGATCAGGTTGATTTCATCCTTAATCAGAAGATCGAACGCGCTCGCCTTGAACATCATCTCATCAGTTCCAAAGAAGAAGCGACTGAATCATTGGCCTCAGCGAATCTTTGGATAGTTGCAGACACCTTGGTAGAGGATCCTCACGATTCATTCCTTTCTCTTGGCCAACCAAGTGATACAATCGCGGCTCTACATATGCTCACTAACCTATCTGGGCGACGCCATTTGGTGTGGTCTGGAACAGCAGTCCTAGACTTCTCAGAATCCGACATATTGGTCCATCGTTCTATTGAGAGTGCCACGGTAGAGTTCAATCAACTCTCCGAAGATGAGATTGCCGAACTCATTGAATCGAATTCATGGCAAGGAAAGGCTGGTGCTTACGACTTGGCAGGACCTGCAGGTGCTCATGCTCAACTTGTATCCGGACACGAGGTCACCGTGCTCGGATTTTCATTTGCATCAACTAAATTCCTAGACGTCATTTTGAGTAACAATTCTTCATCGTAGATTACTGGAATCTGTTCGCTGATTATTTCTCAAGGCGCTCACATAGTTTGGCAATTGCAGAGACAGTTGATTCACTGAGATGATGTTCGATTCCTTCAGTCTCAAAATGAGCGGTTTCATCATCAGTACCAAGGTGTTTCAAGAATCGCACTAGCACTCCATGTCGTTTACGCATCCAGTGTGCATGTTCCCGTCCCTTAGAGCTCAGGTTGACTGCACGGTAAGGCTCCCTGTGTAACCAACCATCTTCGGTCATCCTAGCGAGCATTTTCGCCACAGTTGGCCGAGATACAGAGAGATGATTTGCAATGTCAGAGACCCGCGCAGACCCATCTCGATTTTCAAGTTCGAGGATGACTTCTAAGAAGTCTTCAATTCGGGCACTAATCCTCTCGCTTCGGGAATTCTGATCCCTAGCATGTGCGGATCGGAGTTCTTCCAATCGATCAGCGGCTTCACCATCAGACAATAAATCACCTCATGTCTCATGTCGTGCTTTCATCCAAGCCCAAGTTCTCTGAATTCCATCTAAGATGGGCAGGTTCGCCTCCCATCCGAGGGCGTTTCTGGCTTCGGTACAATCTGGGACTCGCCGTTCAGAATCACCTGGATGTCCTTCGACTTCAATTGGTGAAATTTCATTTCCAGTGACAGTTCGGCATATCTCTGCTAGTTTACGTATACTGGTTTCTTCAGTGGATCCTAGATTGAATGCTCGGCCAGTAAGGTTTGATCCGTCTAACCCTTGGTCGAGCTCTCCAGCGAATCGGATGCCTCGAATCATGTCCTCCACCCATGTGAAACAACGGGTCTGCTCCCCTGTTCCATGGATTTCTATGGGCTCTTCTGCGAGACAACGTTCCAACATCATGGACACGACCTGCCCATGAGAGTCCCCTGGAAGCCGTGGACCATAGGAATTGAACGGGCGTACTATACGGGCATCTAGTGAATGTGTTTTCACAGCGTGTTGAATCAATAATTCACCGAGATACTTTGAGGCGCCGTAGGAATGCCGTTGATGGATAGCACTGGATCTGAACTGCGAATCTGAATTAGATGCAATGGGCATCTCATGCTGGTCTCCAAATGCTTCTGGACTGCTCGTGAAAACGAATCGTGCACCATTGGTCACGGCAAAGTCGAGTGCAGCTTGCAAAGTCGAGAGATTGACTCTGGCTACGAGATCGGGGCGTTCGTTGAACCAGCGTGTTCCATTAATCGCCGCAAGGTGGTAAACTACATCGACACTTCCATTCAGTCGCTTCAATGCGGTTTCGTAGGACTCGGATGCAGCCCCATCCTTCATTACTAGATGGAACGGAACTCCAATCTCTGCGGCAGATGATTTACAGGACTCAAGATTCTTCTTCCGTCCTCTGAACATGTCGTCGATAGCGCATACCTCGTGAAAATCAACTAGTAGCGACTCACAGAGGTGGCTTCCAAGGAATCCTGCACCTCCAGTGACGAGAACCCGCATACCCCTCCCGATGGGGTCACCCCGTATGGGCTTCACCCTGCATCATGATGTTGTACGTTCAAGGATTTCGAGATGAACTACTTCGTCTTGGAGAACCATTCTGATACGGTCTCCTGTATTCACTTCCATGCATGGGTCGTCATCGAATCCAGTAGCATAGGGAATTCCGAGTAGGCTTGCTGCTGGCATTGAGAGTGGACATACGTCTCGATTTACAATGGCTTTCGGGCCCTTTCCAGTATAGATCAACCCCATGAGTACATAGGGAGCAACAGTGGACCCAGAACCCTTTGGATAGATTAGAATTGAGTTTTCAATAGCAATTCCATCTAGAGGGTGTCCCGGATCTTCAATTACACCTGTGTCGCGATTGACATAGCCCAGATAGGTAATCGGCACATCTGTAACGAGAGCTTTTCCTTCAACTATCCATTCGGTTTGACTCGGTAAACTGGCACCCTTAATCGAACACGGTTCGGATTGATGGGTCTTGGCACTAGGCATCGATCCGTGAGCCTTCGCATCCAGTTTGGGGCGTTCACCTTGGACACGTTGTGGATCAAAAGCGACCGCTACGCATTCTTCGATTCGGGCTACACTCGTAGGCATCCGATTGAGGCCACTTGTCAGATAGTGCTCTGCTTTCAACGAATTCGTAAGTAGATGATTGTACCGTGTTCTATTGTATGGGGTGACTTCAGGACACGTATCTTTCAGGATGAGTGCTCCTGCTTCTTCTAGGATGTCGATAGTCCCATCATTTTTCAGAATCCCGTGATTGTGTCCAGAGGTGAAAACCCAGAGGCGCTGTTCAGGTATACGGTGTCCGAGTTCCATCCATGTGCGCACTGCCGCTGCAGTGGCACGAACTTCTCCTATACTGGCTTGCGGACATCCAATCACTACTAGATCGACTTCACCCTTTGGTGCAAGCTTAGCATAACTAGAATCAAGATTTTCAGAGGTGAAGATCAAGGTGTCTTGGATATTGGATACATCCGCATCATCATCGTTTAGCCATAGCATTGGGCAACCATGGTTCGCTGCTGCTGCTGTGAGGGCTTTTCGCATCTCAAAGGTCGGGTCTTTGTTTTGGGTACGAATCACCGGCATTGGGCCGAATGGCATTCGCCAGTGAGGCCCTCTTTGGGCACCTATCCAATCACCTAGAACACTCCAATCAGTTGAGTCCGATAGATCTACTTCGACATCTACTAACAGATTAGGGAGGCGATTTTCCTCTAAGTGGAGGCCCCATTCAGGAGCCCATCCAGTAAGTGCGGTTGCAAGTGCTGAGAGTCCTGATTCTCGATTGGTAATCAACGATGTGTAGGAGTTAGAGAAGCAGACAGCGTTAGATTCAGCCCATGATCCAATACCTTCCGGCGTTTCAATACCACGATCGTAGGGGGTACACGAAAGTGTCGCCTTGATGCCGAGTTGCATGTAGGCATGTATAATCTCAAACTGTTGTTCGAGAAAGTTCTGATGTTCGATATCCATCTCGTCCATCTTCTCGTGATCGCAACCTGCACTGTTGAGAGTAGTTGGGATTGCGACAGTTCCGGTTGGGTCTTTGACGAGGTCTTCTAGGAAAGTCCGTAGCCCATGCCCCCCTGTTAGAACACTAACACCACTAACGTGGGCGTCGGAGCATCGGATGAAGTTCTTGGCACCAGCGACTGATGCGAGATCCACGACTAATCTCGCTGCCTTCTGGCGAGTTGGCCCTTGCTCTCCATTGAGCATGGAGGGCAACTCACTGGGTATGCGCATACCTATGCCTTCCGGAGCGAATCCTTCAACCTGCGGGTAATAGGTTAGCAACGAGGCTCAGCAACAGCCTGAAGTTCGAATTGGGGCCAAAGTGAATCCGATTCTATCTACACCTGAATTGTCTTGCAGTTCTGAAATGGCTTTCCTCAAATCCCCAGCATTAGATTTGATTTGCATTGTATCTACACACATATGGCTCCCAGGAAGACAATTATGATGGTAGGATTGTACAGTTATGAGATTCGAGTGTCTGAGATCCAATAATCGATGCTCGACTTCATGCTGATAGTAGATAACTAGAGTTCCTGTAATCTGGATATCGTAATCCATCACATTCAACTCTCCTCGGAGTTTTGAATCTGAGAAATGAATACTCGCATCTCTGAGAAACATGCTCCGATTCTTATATCCTGTATCCCTAATCATCCTTGCCAAATCATCTGCGAAGGCATTGTCTACACTGAACGATAGAATCCTGCTCATGGAATGCCGTATTGAATGGAATTAATAACATTTGTTAAATATGTAATATTCTCCCCGCCGGCCTATGACCTACCCAAAGGCTCGTCCGATAATGATTGCAATTTTACTTGTAGCTACCAGTCTTGCCGGCTGTCTGTCTACCGAAGACACTACCGAGAAAGATACCGTATACACTTCAACCTGGCACATCCAGGATCTCGTCGAGAATATCGCTGGCGATTTCGTCAACGTAGAATTACTCGCACCTACTAATGTGCCAGTGCATGATTATGAGCCAACTAGCACCGATTTGCTCTACCTTCGCGACGCTGACCTTTTCTTTTATCATGGTCTTGGACTTGAGACATGGGTCAATACAACGCTCGAATCCATGGGCGATGACGCCCCTAAGTTCGTTGAAGTCCACACTCTTCCTGCCGGGAGCATTGCCCTTGAGTACGAGGCAATGATGGTTTCAGATCTATGTGAACACCTTACGGACGGACCCTTTGAGAGCTCAAACCTCTCTGAAATGGGTGCAACCGGTGAAATTCACGCCGAACATGTCGCTCATCGCTTGTCTTTCCCTATGTCGTTTGATGACGTACACTGGCACGATGATGACCACTCAGACGAGGAGGGTGACCACGACGACCACTCAGATGAGGAGGGTGACCACGACGACCACTCTGACGAGGAGGGTAGCCACGACGATCACGATCTTCACGCTGAGCACAATCATCTAGTTCCTGAGGAGACTATGGATGACCCAGCGGGTTGTCCTGATGATACTGTTATTCACGTATATCACATGGAAGAGGGGCACTATCTTCTAGAGTTCGCCGCATGGGAAGGTGGCGAGACTTTCGACATGTCCGTTATGAAGAAGCCAGGAGGTCACGCCCATCATGACCACCATGGCCATGGAGAGCACTCAGATGAGGGTGATGACCACGATGACCACTCTGATGAGGAGCGTGATCGTGATGATCATGATGACCACTCTGATGAGGAGCGCGATCATGATGACCATGATGATCATCACGATGATGATGTAGATATGACTCCTGAACTTGCGATTCAAGAATATGACATGGATAACAATAGTCTCATCTCTTGGGATGAGTTCTGGCATGCATGGATTGAAGACGATCATGAATTCTATGACGGTTGTATTGTTAACGCTACCTCCATCGATTCTAATGATGGCTATTACGAGTGCTGGATGCAAGAGTGGTTGGATGCTGATGGTGTCCCCAACGGGACTGATGGATACGAAGAAGACGAATGCACTGAAGTTACGAATTCAACCGCTGTCGTCGTCGTTGGTTGGGAATGTAAACGTCATGGTGATGACCATGGTGACCATGATGACCACGATGATCACTCAGATCACGAGGAAGAGAGTGTTTGTTACAACTCTGAAATGAACATGATATCTGGTTTGGATAATGAGACGTCTTGTGGCGCATACACATACGTGACGAATCAGTCATGGGGTGAGACGACATTCACTGGATGTTACAATCCAGTATCACATGCTGCTGATTCAAACATGTCCGTGGCTACATGTGATGCATTCATGTGGATGCATCAAAGAGAAGTGGATGAGATAAACCAACTAGTAGCAATGTTCAATCATGCTGACACGAATGCTGACTCGCAGCTTGACATAACTGAGTTAGAACACTTCATTGAAGCGTTGGGCGCATTGGAACGCTCCCATGGTGAAAACCATGAGTGCCATGACGGGATGCATTGTTTCATTTCAATTCACATTGAGGCAGAGGGGGACTACGGTTTCGCTCTACCACATGACGCAGTAATGCACGTTATTGCTCGCGAGCACGATGGCCACGCCGGACACGATGACCATGACGACCATTCCGATGAAGAGGGCGACCACGACGACCACTCCGACGAGGAGCGAGACCGTGACGACCATTCCGATGAAGAGGGTGACCACGACGACCACTCCGATGAAGAGGGTGAGCATGACGATCATGGTGAAGAAGAATTAGGACGATTCGACCCTCATAGCTGGCTAGACCCTCTGTCCTACCGTGCCCAGGCGGCTTTGGTCCGCGATGCACTGATTGAGGCATTCCCAGAAGGTGAAGCAGATTTCACTGCAAATGCAGAGGCCTACATGGCCGAGTTGCTAACCTTGCACGAGGAATTCTCGTCTGCACTCGCTGCCTGTGAGGCAAAGGATATTGCAGCGAACCACAATGCGTATGCCTATATGGCCGAGCGTTACGATCTTCAATTTGTCACAGTTCACGGACTTGATCCCGAGGGTGAACCAACTGCTGCAGATATTGCTGAGGTTGTGGAGGCGATTGAGGAGGAGGACATCAGTATCTTGTACATTGAAGAGTTCACTGACCCGGATTCTGTGAGTTCCCTAGTCGAGCAGTCAAAATCAGATACCATGCCAGAGGGTGTGACTCTGATGACGCTTCACACCATGGAGTTGCCACCTAAGGATTCTAACGACGGTTATGTCGATTTGATGAAGGAGAATCTTGACAATATTCTCGCTGGCATGACTTGCTGAGTTCTAATCTGGTTTCAAGTTGTGATTCTTACGAATCTCTGAAATCAGAAGTTTTGGAGGACCTAGTATGTCTGGTACGGGCCCGCTCATCTCCATCCGTGGATTACAGGTCCACCGGGGTGGCAACCTCGTTCTAGATGATATCGACCTTGATGTTCACCGAGGAGATTTCGTTGGTGTTGTAGGGCCAAACGGTAGTGGGAAGTCAACCCTATTACTGACGATTATTGGAGAACTACAACCGACAGAAGGGTCAATCACTGTATTTGGTGATCAGCCTGGTTCATTGGCAAACCGTGGCCGTATCGCTTGGGTATCACAGGCGGCGGCTAATCTCCCTTATAATCTCAGGATTACGGTGCGTGAACTGGTTGGCCTAGGCACATTGACTTGGAGAAATATGATTCGGCCAAATAGAACTGAACGGATGGAACGAGTCAATAATGCCATTCAGATGGTCGGTTTGGAAGATCTTGCTGATTGTGATATTCGCCATATGTCTGGAGGACAACGTCAGAGGGCAGTGGTTGCCCGCGGTCTCGCCTCAAATGCCGAGGTCCTGATTCTGGATGAGCCCTTAGTCGGCGTGGATCGAACCTCTAGGGCGGATTTTCTTCGTTTCCTCGAGGATCTTTGTCGCACTGAGAAAAAGACCCTCTTGATGGTGACTCATGATCATACAGCGATTAGTCGATGTACTCATTGCGCAGTATGCATCGATGGCAATGTCCATGTGGACGAGGAAATGGAAATAGATTCTAATCCACTTGTGTTATCCAATCTCAGAGGGAATCTCAACCCAAAGGATGCACTAAATCTCACTTTTTCCAAAGCAATACAATCTAAGGAGGAGGAATGATGGGTCTAGGAACTTCGTTGTTGACTTTTCTTAGCCCTGTGCTTGAGTTTCTAGCACCATACTTGCCTGGAGATACATTTCCATTGTACTTTGAGTGGGAGATGTTTCAACGCGCCCTTCTCGCAGCCCTACTCATTTCAATAGTTGCGGGCCTCTATGGGACTTTTCTAATGTTGAGGAATCTTGCCCTAATTGGAGACGGTCTCGCTCATGTTTCATTCGGTGGCATGGCAGTTGGTGTTGCCCTTGGATCGGTCACTCCACTCAACACCGCTCTCCTATTCAGTATAATAGCGGCGATTATAATTTACGAGTTACAGTCTAGGGAAATCCTCACCGGAGATACTTCGATTGCTATTTTCTTGACGGGCACGCTTGCCTTCGGTCTTGTTGTTCTTAGCAAATGGGGGGATGGGATCACAACCGATATCGAAGCCTATCTTTTTGGTAGCCTGAATATGATTGATCCAGCTAGTCTTGACATGATTACCCTGCTCAGTTTATTCTCCATCGTCAGTCTCGCAGTTCTCCATCGCGGCCTCCTTGCGATGACCATCGATAGTGTTGCAGCGCGTGTTCAAGGCATTCCAGTCAATTTTATTGGTCTCTGGTTCAGTATCACCATCGCCATTATTGTGGTCAGTATGGTTAAACTGGTAGGGGTCCTCCTTGTGAGTGCGTTGTTGGTCACCCCTGCTGCGACTGCTCAAATTGTCAGTCGTAGTTTTCGAGGTTGTATGTTATGGGCTCAAGCGTTCGGACTCTCAGCATCATTTCTTGGTATCTACTTCGCAGCAGAGTTGAACACCGGAACAGGTGCAATGATTGCCGTAGTTGCCGCTACACAGTTCGCCCTTCTCGGTTTAATCAAGACATTTTCTGTACAAATCCGTAGGTATGTGGAATCGAAGAATCACAGCACTTGAAACGGCACGGATAACCCGATAGTTCGGTGGTTTTGACGAAAATCAATCCTTTTTTGCAGCAAGCGGCTGCCTCCACCCTTGTCCGAATGCTCGTCCAGATACGCGCGGTGATGGCGCCATCTGCCATCGTTTGTGCTCGTTTCGGCTGAATCGAGCAAGTAAATCAGTAATCATTGCATCATCCTTGCCGGTGAAACCAGCAATGGCCTCGCCACTGAGACCTTCCTCCATATGGAGGCGCAGAATCTCATCAAGGACCTCGTATGGAGGCAATGCATCCCGATCTACTTGATCTGGTGCAAGTTCAGCGGATGGTGGCTTGTTTAGTGTCGACTCAGAGATTGGTGGTGTCTTCCCACACTTTACTGCCTCGTCATTGATCGCACGGGCAAGAGCGTAGACCTCAGTCTTCCAGACATCGCCAAGTGGCGCATATCCTCCTGCCATGTCGCCATAGAGCGTGCAGTAGCCCATTGCTAACTCGGACTTATTTCCGGTTGCAATTGCCATCGCACCGCGTGCGTTAGCGACTCCCATGACAAGCAGACCCCTTAGACGGGATTGAAGATTCTCTGCAGCGATGTCGCTCCCTTGATTTATCTCATCGAGCAGAAGCTTCTCTGCTGGGTCATGCATGCTGTGAATCGGCATGGATAGGAGTTCCATGCCGAGAGCCTCTGCAGTAATCTCTGCATCGGAGATTGAATGATCACTGGAATGGCGACTTGGCATCGAGATTCCGATGACGTTCTCTGGTCCAAGAGCCCGAGCAGCAATTGCGGCAGTGACGGCAGAGTCAATCCCGCCACTCATCCCAAGTACAACTGAGGAGAGGCCAGATTTCGTGCAATAGTCCCGTAATCCGATTGTAACGGCTTCAAGGAGGTCTTCTTCCTTCTTCACAAATCCAAAGTGGTGCTTGTAGACTTGGAGTTCAATCTCCTCCGAGCCATCGAGGCAAAGGAATCGTACATTCCTAGATTCGAGGTCAACCATCATCACCCCTTCGACCCAAGCCGGTGCTTGTGCAATTTCGCCATCAGACCAAGCAACCATGCTGCGTCCATCGAAAATCAAATCATCATTGCCCCCTACTTGGTTGCAGAGTAGGAATGGATGGCCCAGTGTTCTTGCTGCGGACATCGCTACCTCTGCTCGAGTTCCCTGTTTGTGGGCATGGTAAGGTGAGGATGAGAGATTCACCGTTAGGATGAGTGCTTCGCCTTCCATCGAGAATGATGCAAGTTGCTCGATGGGGTCTACGGGGTAGTCGTTGGGCACCAAACCAGCATGCTGCCAAGCATCTTCGCAGATAGTGACACCAATACTTTGCCCGTCCACAACTCGCAGAATGCCTGGCTTTGTGTCTGAATGAAAGTAGCGTTCTTCGTCGAAGACATCGTATGTTGGGAGTAGCTGTTTCTGAGTTACGACACGTGTCGGACGATTTGGGATTACGCGTACGGCGCCGTTACCTGGGCGCGTGCGTTCAGTTTCGGGAGGAATTGGACAACCTACGATAAGAGGCAGATTCACCTTTAGGTCATGTACCTCCTCAAGACATCGCTTGACGAATCCTCCATGATTTAGGAGATCACGAGGGGGATAGCCCGACATTGCCAGTTCAGGTGTCACTGCGAGGGTTGCGCCGTTTTCATGAGCGATAGAGGCGGCTTGAGATATGCGTTTAGCGTTGCCTTTGATGTCTCCAACCGTGGGGTCAATCTGAAGCAGCGCGATGACCGTCATCTGAGGTCCTCGCTGCCTCCTCCTCGTTGGCCTCATTCAACGTTCCGCACAGATATGCGATGGTAAAATGTCCCTTATTCAGGAGTTATGATTGTTAACATGGCAAGCCGATTCACTCCACCTTCGGGGGAACTAGGTGCATGACTCCCTACTAGGAGATGTTCTCCTGTGGATACAATCGTAATCATGTGGTCGATTTCATCCATGCCTACATTGATTCGGTTCCAATCTGTTCCATTCCGTTCAAGGATTATGAGGGGAGTGCGTTCAATCTCAGGGAATTGTTGCGGGATTTGTATGCAGACAAGGACAATGTCAAGCGTTCCATCTTGGTTCACATCATGCATGGTGCTTGCGTAAGCACCCCATACCCCTACAATCTTCTCACGGGCGAAGGAACCGTTGCCATCATTCGTCAGGATGGAAAGGCCATGAATATCACTTGGATGAATATCATCTGGTAGATTCCAGTCCATCGCATCTCCGTTTGTTGCTACGATGTCAAGATCCCCATCTCCATCCACATCAACTAGGTCAATTCCACTGGTTCCATGATGTTCTGTCTCCGCATCGAACAATACCTCGTTGGTGAATGATCCATTCCCATTGTTTCTGTACAACATTAACTGCTCTACAGTTTGCGATACAGCCGCCACGATGTCGAGATCACCATCACCATCGATATCAGCTGGGATTGCGTGTATGGCTCCGGGTCTGGGGTCAAGAACATGGTGCGTCCATCCTGCATCTCCCTGCTCTAACCAGCCGACACTGCCTTCATCATGACCGAATTCACACAGTGTCATATCTAGGTCTCCATCTGCATCAAGGTCAGCTGGTTCTGCACATACTGTTCGGCCGAGTCCGTCCGCAAGGACGCTTACATCTCCCGTAGCGTTGATCTGTAGGACTCTACCAACGAGATCGTTAGATGGGAACAGTTGTCCTATGTCTGAGACGATTATCTCATTGATTCCGTCTCCATCAAGGTCTGCTGCCGCAACTCGGACCGGTGAACCGAGGTTCTCGATGGTAGTCAGATTCTCGCAATCTGGGATGCATTCGGAGTCAATCCATGCTATCCTTCCTTCCATAGGTTCAGCGAACACGACCTCAGATGTGGCATCTCCATCGATGTTCAGTATACGGATATTTGCAGTGACAGGTACGGCGTCTGTGTTGTTCACCAAGGCGGTTGTAGTGGCATGGGGGCCATCGAGTGTTTCAACCACATCACTCTCTTCAGGAGGTGCCTCCCAGAGGCATCCGGAAAGTAAACCTGCTAGCAGAAGGAGAACTAGACATTCCGGTCTCATGGTATGGGTTTATGTCAAGGGTTCTTCATGGCTCGTATCCTAAGTTAACATCTTCATCTGCTTCTTTCGTTCTCTTCCGTCTTCGCCATCAGTTTGAAGGCCGCATCACAGGTCCGAAGGTCGATGGCCGTTCCCAAGCGTGCTGGCGAACTGAATCCTGTCGCCCTTGAAGAGGCGTTGATGGTTCGGTGGTCGGAGGAGAAGACCTTCGATAATAGTGTAGCAGCACGTCGTGATGGCGCCCCCTTCATCTTCCTTGAAGGCCCTCCAACTGCGAATGGTAAGCCTGGGATTCATCATGTAGTCGCTAGGACATACAAGGATCTCGTCTGCCGATGGAAGTCTATGGAGGGGTATTTCGTCGAACGCAAGGGTGGTTGGGATACCCACGGTCTACCGGTTGAGATCGAAGTCCAGAAACGCATGGACCTCATGAGTAACGAGGCAATCGAGGAGTTTGGTATCGCTGAGTTCAACGAGGAATGCAGGAAGTCTGTATGGACTTACGAACAGGCATGGCGTGAGATGACTGAACGCATGGCTTTCTGGGTAGATCTCGACAATCCCTATGTCACCCTACACAACGATTTCGTTGAATCGTGCTGGTGGGCGCTAAAGCAGATGTTCGACAAGGGTCTGCTTTACCGAGGTCACAAGGTTCTCCCTTATTGCCCACAAACTGGTACTTCCTATTCCAGTCACGAGGTTGCTCTTGGATACAAGGAGGTCGAGGAACCCTCGGTTTATGTCAAGTTCCGTCTTGCTGACGATGATGCAAGTATCCTTGCATGGACTACAACTCCTTGGACATTGCCAGGAAACGTCGGACTCGCTGTTGGACCTGATGTGACTTACGTCCGTGTCCGTGTATCCGAAGAAGCCTCATCATGGGATGGTGCCGGCGGCGCGGATGTTGGCGAACAACTCATTCTTGCGAAGGATCTGATGAAGGAGGTCCTGCGCCACCATGTTGAGGTAATTGAGGAAATTCCTGGCTCTGATCTTGTGGGTCGTTCCTACGAACCGCTGTTCGAAGACGCTGTGGATCGTGGAGAATCTGAGACAGCATGGACGATCCTTAGTGCTGATTGGGTTACGACTACTGATGGAACAGGAGTGGTCCACACTGCTGTCATGTATGGTGAGGATGACTACAATCTCGGTATGGAGGTGGGCTTACCTGCACAGCATACGGTGGATATAGATGGACGATTCATTGAGGGGACACATCCGCGCCTCGATACGAGGTATGTCAAGGACTGTGACCAAGAAATTATTGAGATTCTTAGTGATGATGGCCTCCTCTATCGTGAGAAGGCCTATGCTCACGATTATCCTCACTGTTGGAGGACTGATCACCCGCTGCTCTACTATGCTATGGATTCCTGGTTTGTCCGCATGACTGCCGTGAAGGAACGTCTCCTTGAGTTCAATAATCAGGTTGAATGGGCGCCTGATTGGGTAGGTGAAGGTCGATTCGGAGAATGGCTTCGTAATGTGAAGGATTGGGCTATCAGCCGTGAGCGTTACTGGGGTACTCCTCTGCCAGTATGGCGTTCTAATTCAGGTCAAATGAAGTGTATTGGTTCGATTGCTGAATTACAACAGGAGGTTGAGAAGGCGCGAGCAGCTGGCATAGATAATCCGGATTGCCCCGACGACGTAGATCTTCATCGGCCAATTGTCGACAGTTTCGTTCTGCTCGGCGATGATGGAGAACCAATGCATCGCGAACCCTTCGTTATGGACTGTTGGTTCGATTCTGGGTGTGCATCATTCGCTCAGTGGCATCATCCCTTTGATAACCCTGAGACATTCGAGAATAACTTCCCTATCGACTACATTTGTGAAGGTGTGGACCAGACTAGAGGCTGGTTTTACACCCTTCTCGCAGTTTCCACCACAGTATTCGATTCCATCTGCTACAAGAGGTGCCTCAGTCTTGGACTCATACTTGATGCAGAGGGGAAGAAAATGTCGAAGTCACGAGGAAACATTGTGGATCCATGGGACCATTTCAACAGGGAAGGTGCCGATGCTACCCGTTGGTACATGGTCACCGCTGGTGCACCGTGGAATCCACTGAAGTTTGATCCAAATGGTGTGCGTGAGACATATGCGAAGATGTTCCTGACTTTATGGAATTGTTACCGATTCTATGCTGACTATGCAGAGGATGACGGCTTCAATCCTGACAACTCCGAGACATACATCTCCGTTGAAGAGAGATCACCATTGGATCGTTGGATACTGAGTCGTCTTTCGCAGGTTGCCTATGCTTACCATCGTCAGTTTGAGGATTGGGATTTCCACAAAGCATGTCGCGACCTTGAGGAGTTTGTTGTAAATGACCTTTCAAATTGGTACATCCGACGTTCACGTCGCCGGCTTTGGGAGGATACAAAATCGTCTGACGCACTTGCTTGCGAACATACGTTACATGAGATTCTGACCATTGTTGCTCGTTTGATGGCGCCAGTGGCCCCATTCATTTCTGACGAGATTCATCGTAATCTAACTGGTGGGACTTCAGTACACCTTGCGGATTGGCCAATTCGTAGTGGGGGGCCACTTGAGGGCGAGGATGAATTGCCACCAATTGACATGGTCCTCGAAGCTAAGATGGAACTTGTCCGCTCTTTGGCAGAGACCGGCCGACGAATCCGGATTGATGCCAATCGTCGCCAGCGCCTGCCCTGTCAGGCTGGTTGGATTGTTGGCGGTCCGGAAATTAGTGAGTTTCACGACATCCTTGCAGAGGAATTGAACGTCGAATTTTTGGCCACAGAAGAAGATTTAGATCGTTTCCAGCGTATCGAACTTGCACCCAATCGTAAGGCTCTAGGCCGCAAATGCCGGCAGGATTTGCCAGCGGTTCTCGATGAACTCAGCAAGGTAGATCCAGAATCGTTTTTGCTTGAGATTGAAGCTGGTCTTGGTGCTCTCGCTGGATATGAAATTACTGCGGAGGATGTAGAAATTCGGCGTGTTGAGAAGGAGGGTTTCGCCGCCTCAACGATTCAATTTGATGGCCCAGATGGTGAGATGGATGTCAGTCTAGTAATGGACATGGCTCTTACGGACGCATTGCAGTCCAAGGGTCTAGCTAGAGATATCATCAGACGTATTCAGTCGAAGAGAAAAGATTTGGATCTAGAGATCAACGCAACCATCGCACTGGAGGTATGGTTGCCGTCTAATGCTCCGATTATGTCTGAAGAGGATCAGTCTCACGTTTCCTCAGAAGTGCGTGCTTCTTCCGCGGTGTTTCATCGTGTTAATCCTGATGCCGTTGCATCGGAGGCAGGTACAGATGCGGATTTATTCTCCCTAGATGGCGAGTTTGAGATTTCTTACTTAGTGTCGGCATTGTGACCGATGTTCTCAATAACTCCCGCACGTCGATGTTTGACGATGCTTACGCTTCAGGACATCCCCGGTGTTGGTTCCTCATTGGCCAATCGTTTGAGTCAAACCCTTGGTTCCGAGGGGGCCGTAATCGAAGCATTGGACAGGGGTGATATCGCGAGTTTGACTGCTGTCGAAGGGCTATCAGCGAATCGTGCGATACGCCTAATCAAAGCAGTCCGTGGTTCTGATCCTGACATCTGTCGTTCAGGAGAAGGTGAGGTTCTCCATCGTAGAGTACTCGAATCGATTTCTGAGGGGGCATCGAATTCTGCTTCAAGAGAACGAATCCAACTCTTAGGGCCATATCCTCGTACAGAGCGAGGACAGATTGACGCTAACCGTATTCGAGTCGAGGAGGCGATGGATTTCATCCTGAAACATCCTAGTAAATCGGAGCAGTGGCAGTCATTGACTGCTGGTTTGACTCGAATTCAGCGAGGGAACGGACGCTTGGACCGAGTAGTCGTAGTTCCAAGCCAAGAGGTAGCAAATAGCGTCGAAGGTTTGGAATCCCGATGCCGTGTTATCGTTAGGGATGCCAAGGAGACTTGGAAGGACTATGTTGTGTTCAATACTGTCACTTGGGTTGGAGATGGTGGGCCACGTGATCCGCCATCAGGTTGGATTGTTTTACCATCGATTATCAAACTCGATCAAGCCGTTCCAGAGATTAGTATCGAATGGTTTCATGAGAATCGTTCTTCAATCGAATCTATTGTTTCGATATCTTCGTTTGATTGGGGAGCACATTCTCTTTCCGATTCCATACTCACATTGGTTGAACCTCTGAATGGGCTGAGTGATCTCATTGATGCTCTTGGCTCAGAAGGTGGAGATCTAACCTCCCTTGAATCAGTCAAGGATAGCTTGTGGACTGAAATCAAGACAATCGAAGGAGCAGTCAATGATGCGATTATCGCTTCAACTTCCGATGCTCATCTCTCCCTCGATGGCGAGGAAGTGTTGAGTTTCTATGCCGATACAGACGGATTAAATCGACGTATACAAGCAGCAGTCGCTACAGGAATTGAGCAGGCAGTACAAGATGGTCGAAACAGATTAGATGCTTATCTCGATGGTACATCGATTAGAATCCCTCATGATTGGGTTGATTCAGATTATCCTTTCATTGTCCACCGCAGAGCCATAGAAGATATCGAATCTGCATTGGATGCAGCAATCATTACTGCGAAAGGAGATGACCTGGTTCGAAATTCACGCGAAGCATCCCGCCTCTTTGAAGGATGTCGCCTAGCGATTCTCGGTTTGACTGAGATGGAGATGTGGATGGCTGTTGCTCGTTGGGCGATATCTCATCGATGTGTTATGCCCGAGATCGTATCAGATGGTTCTGGTTTCCGGCTCGACGAGGCAAGACATCTTCTCCTCGATGTCGAACCTACTCCTATCACCTATGGTTTGGGATCAGTTGCGGCTGATGAAGATCTAGATCGACTCGCATTATTGACTGGAGCGAACTCAGGTGGTAAGACAACTTTGCTGGAGACAATAGCGATGTGTGTTCTTCTCACTCATGCTGGTTTACCAATTCCAGCAACCCATGGTCGTGTTTCACTCGTGGACGAACTTCACATGCTTGCCAAGGTCAGTGGTACCCAGTCGGCAGGTGCACTTGAGAGGACTTTGATTCGTCTGGCAGACGTTTTCACATCACCATCAGTCAAGTTGGTTCTCGCTGATGAGTTAGAAGCAATCACAGAACCAGGTGCTGCTGCCCGAATACTATCAGGTCTATTGGATGCTGCAATGTCTAATCCCTCGAGTTCCGTCGTACTTGTCACCCACATTGGTGACCAAATTCAATCGCGTTCAGGTGGTGATTTGAGGATTGATGGCATAGAGGCTAGAGGATTAGATGAGAATCTAGAATTGATTGTTGATCGTACTCCAAAGCGCGGCTTACTAGCTCGATCAACGCCCGAACTGATTGTTAGGAGATTAGCAGCACGATCAGAAGGTCCAGCCTCGGATTTGTTTAACCGACTAGCTGAACGATTCACTGATTGACTGAGTATTCTTGTGGAAGGAATAACTCAAGTCCGAATAACGGATCAGGATCAGAAGAGTCGTGATAGGCAATTACTGAACCACCGTCGGGGAGAATTGCCATGCTTGCGAAATCGAACCGAATGTCTTGCCCTGCACCTGATGTTGCATCGAGGTCACCCAATCCAATGAATGTCATAGAATCTGGATTGAGGTCCTCAGAGTAACCACGTACATGCCATGCGACATCTACATCTGGACCTGCAGAACTCTGGTATCGAACGTTGAGTACAAAGAGGTCGTGGACTCCATTAGCATGGAACTCCCACTCCTCGATTTCTTCAGCAACGCTGCTGAGGTTGTATGTCTGATTTGTCCAGGTTTCCCCTCCATCATCAGATACCGTATGCAGAAATGTCGTACCAGTCTGTAGGACACAGTGAAGGTACGAACTCGAATCGAATGCGCAGTATTCACTCGGTAGGCTTTCACCACCTAGAGTAGTAGCTCTCCACCAGTTTAGGCTTGTATCGAGAAAAGCATCCCCTCCATCAGAGAAGAAACTCGGAAAGTATGCTCCACCCGAGGGAACGGGAAACCCTCGCATTTCCTTGTGTGGTTTGGTGTAATCCCATGATGCGGGGAGATCCACAGAGGTCAGATCAACTTCGTAGGTGTCGAGTTGCTCATCACGGTCAGGGAATTCGAAGTAGTAGTAGTTCAGACCGTCAGTTGACATTTGCCCTCCTCGATTGGAAGATTGATGCCAGAAGTTCGAGATGACGAGACTAGCCCATTCTCCCGAACCCCATGGTGCATTTGCATCAATTGGGCCGACGATTTCCATCTGCCAAGAACGATCATAGAAGGGTTCAGTGAATCGGTTAAAGCACCATGTCCAGTCCTCCTCATCTGCATCCCAAAAGAAGGCATAGAATTGGTCTCCTCCTGAGGCAGAGGGGTAAGGAAACCATCCCATCGCAATGATGTCTCCAGTGGTTGTTTGCACGATGCTTCCTTCGCCAAGTCCCTCTTGCCCAGGTAGCGTAAGCTTTGGAGTCCGGCAGTTCAGATTCTGGACAACGGGAGGTTGCCATTCTTGCCAACTATGCCCCCGATCCTCGGACCATGTAGGATATTCTCCGCCAAAGTTCAGAATCCAGCCCCATTCAGTTGCAGCGAGATAGTGTTCACAGCAGTTTCCTCCCTCTGGATTCCCGAATACTGCCCAAGATGAATTGCCCCATGTATCGTTCAAGGATGGATCAGGGTGACTTACGTTGAACGGGCGTATGCGATCTTCACCAGTGAATCCTGCCGGGTCATCGATGTAAGCGAAGTCTTTCGCCCAATCATTCCCCTCGTAGATTTCTTCATTTTCGCCGAAGCAACCGGGAATGAGAAGAATCAGGACAGTTGCAACTGATGCAACAATCTTGGTTGTCGAACCATCCCTCATGCTATTGTGGGTGAGGTGAGTGCTTTTGTCCCTGTCGGAGCACTATTGTCATCATGAGTGTCAAAGGATAGGGTTCAAGTTCTTCGCGCCTGAACCTCGCAACGTGACGTGCCGTAGTTTCCTTCGTGCTGGATTCGCCATTTCCCTCTTACTCCTCCTTCCAATGACTGGTGTGACAAGTGCGAATGGTTCTCAGGGTGCGTACATTTCGGAGTTCCTTGTTTCGCCGAGCACTGCTAGTTATGATGGCGTTGACTGGAATTGTGATGGTTCGACGGGTTCCACCAGTGATCAGTTCGTGGAAATTCATAATCCCGAATCATCTGCAATTGATGTTCAAGGGTGGGTCCTTGAGGTTGAGACCGCTGGTGTCACTGAATCTTACACTTTCACCGCCTCTACGATAGACGCCCAGTCGAGGCTCGTGTTTTTCCGTGCGACCACTATGCTCGAACTTTCTTACTTTGAAGGCGGCACAATCAGAATCATGGATGCATCTAGCAACGAGATATCTTCTGCAACTTGGCCAGCAGAGGAGTATGGTTGGGACATATCCTACACTCGAGATGTCAAGGGTGAACCCTTGCAGAAGATCAATTCACCTACACCGGGATGGGGTCCGGGTGAATCCCGGCCTTCATCAGGTGTAGGCGCTGAGTGTGAGCCTCTGGAGGGCGTAGATCACAACGGTTCGTACGTACTTACGGGTTCGGTCGTTACCATGGAATCCCAATCTAGCGTCCTCATTTCGGGTAATGTCCTCGTAGTCAACGGGCTTATTGAGGCCGTATGGGGGGATGGTGAGCCTGAACCCGGTGTGGCATCAGGTGTTGAGCGCATACACACTGGCGGCGTCATCTATCCTGGACTGATTGATGCCCATAACCATCCTCACTACAATGCCATTCCGATATGGGACCATGGCCGAGGCGCACGAGAGGTTGACCCAAACGGTTGGAACAATCGATACGAATGGCGGACTGTGAATGATTACAAGAATGCAATCACGAAGGTCGAGAACGGTTTGAATGATGGGGGCTCCGATGGCTGCGGTCTTATGGTAGATTCCATGAAGCATGCTGAAGTCAAATCCATAGTTGGTGGCACAACAGCGATTCAGGGTTCTACATCGGAGAGTGAGGAGACATTCTCATCTATCCTTGCGAGAAATCTTGAGAAATCGAACTTTGGACAAGATAACATCGAGACCCGTGTAGGTGGATCATGGTTCCCTAATGATTACACTGGATCTCACATCAAGAATTCAAAGGCTAGTGGTAATCTCGATGCGTGGATGATTCATCTTGCAGAGGGAATTGATGAGCCATCACGTGCAGAATTCGATGCACTTGTAAACAACGATCTTGTGATTGATGAGTTAATCATCATTCATGGTACTGCGCTTACATCAAACGAGTTTTCACGAATGGCAGCCGTAGATGCTAGCTTAGTTTGGTCGCCAATGTCGAACCTCCTTCTCTATGGCGATACAGCGGATATTGCTGCGGCAGACGACGCAGGCGTCTCAATCCATATATCTCCAGATTGGAATCCATCTGGAGCCAAGAGTGTCCTCCATGAGGTTAAGATTGCAGATTGGTGGGACTCCAACGTTCTTGGCAATCGATTTACTGATTTCGAAATGGCGCAGATGATTACTACGAACGCAATTGATCAGGTGGGTTGGACTGATTATGTCGGTCGGATTAAGGCTGGACTCGCCGCCGATTTACTAGTAGTGGATTCCTTCCATTCGGATCCATACCGAAATCTCATTGAGGCCGTTGACCCCGATGTACGCCTAGTCACAGTCGGAGGAATTGCTGTTTTTGGTGATGCAGATTTGATGGACCAAATGTCAGACGATCCCGAAGTGATGTCCGCTCCTGGTTTCCAGAAGACGATTGATGTTAGATTCGAAGGAGTTCCGGGGGGGACTTCGTCATACGCTGACATTTCTGGGCGTCTGAAGAGTTGTCTTGAGAACCTCTCTATTGGGCCTCGCCCATTCGATCCGTGGTATACCTATGGCGATGATCGTTACTTCGATGTCCTGAATAGATCCGGTACATTCCAACATGGCCGTAATGTTGACTTGTGGTCTGCATACTACGATATTACATTGGATTCGAATGGGAACCGTTCCAATATTGACACTATTGTACCTCCTATTGACGATGGACAGGACGACACAGATGTCACACCTCCTGTTGACGATGGACAGGATGACACAGGTAATGACAATAATAGCAATTCAAATGGGCCTAGCTTGAGTGAGAATGATCTTCCACTAATCCTACCGACTTTCGGCCCATATGGTGGTGAACAGTATCCTTCCAATACTACGTGGGGCAAAGGAATCCATATCGAAGAGTGTGTAACTGATCAGGCATCATCTGATGATGGCCGAGTCCGTGGCTGTGGCGCAATCATGATTTTGATGTCTAAATCACAGGGTTGCTTCGTTGAACATTGGCCAGACCAAGGTACAACGGATGCCGATATTGTGTACAGTAGTGATTGTCCCGAGGATTCCATTTGGACGCAGCCTCATGCAGATCTTAGCGAGTCAGCCTCAGAGGGTGATTGGCCTGTAAGTCGATTAGATCCAAGTTACGATCTGGGGAGTGCGATTACGTTTCCTGGCCGTACATGTGATGATTCAGTTGTCGCTCAAGCACTTGTCCTTGGCGAAACACCACCAGAGCGAGGGGATGATTCACGGATTAGCGAATGGTCTTGCAGAGATGCTTCCAATTGGATTGTACCCATCTTGGATGATAATAATCCAGACGTAATGATAGAGGAAAGTGTCTCATCCGTAACTGAAGAGGCTTGGTTCTGGGCAGTTCTTATCCTCGCTCTGTTGGTTCTAACCTTCTCTGTCGTGACGATTACTCGCCTTTTGCGAGAATAGTCATTATTCGATGGACCAGGTGGCCCCTTCAGGAGTATCCGTAACTGTAATTCCCATTTCGTTAAGACGTTCGCGAATCTCATCTGCAGCAGCCCAATCTTTGGCATGACGGGCGATACCACGTCGAGCCAGAAGAGCTTCTACCTCTTCTCTAACAGCAATCCTCTTGGGGTCGAGTCTAGGGTCGCGTATAGCCTTCGCAATTGCAGGTTCAGGAAGAACTCCTAGGATGTCACCTGCAATCTCTTCAATCCAATCGACAGCGAACTTGGCGAAGGAGGCAGTATCATGCTCGTCAATTTGATCTGATTCCAGTGTATCATCAATCGCACTAATCCCCGCTTGGACCTTAGCAAGAGCGATTCGACTGTTGAGATCGTCATCGAGTGCCCGGGCTGCCTCCTCTGCAAGCGATTCGATTATTCCCAGTCTCTTTGGGAGGTAGGCATCTGAGGATGCATCCGGGGTCGGAAGTGGAGGGAGGGGCTCGAGAGCTTCACCTCCCTCTTTCGCGATTAGAGCTTGTCCGTAACCTTCGGATAGACGTCGCTGTTTTGTCTTTGCATCTTCTAGCAATTGTTCGCTTACATCGATTGGATTCCTATAATGAGCATTTAGAAGAGCATATCGGAGGGTGAGAGGGCCGTAGTTGTTGAACGCATCTTTCATCGTCCAGAAGTTGCCGAGACTCTTGCTCATCTTCTCCCCATCTACCCTTACGAATCCATTGTGCATCCATACACCGACGAAAGGCTCCTTGCCAGTGCAGCACTCGGATTGGAAAATCTCGGCCTCATGATGAGGGAATCGGAGATCAAATCCTCCACCATGGATATCGAAGGATTCCCCGAAATGATGCATACTCATTGCACTGCATTCGATGTGCCAACCAGGACGTCCCGGACCCCAGGGAGAATCCCATGCCGGCTCATCTGGTTTTGCAGCCTTCCAAAGGGCGAAATCATGGTGGTCTTTTTTCCCGGACTCTACGAGTCTCCCCGACCCTCCTGCTTGGACAGCATCCAGTGTATTTCCAGTCAATGTACCGAATTTTTCAGGCGCGGAAGCGACGGAGAACCATACCCCGTCCGAGGCGGTGTAAGCATGCTCTTTTTCGATTAGCGTCTCAATCATAGAGATGATGCCTTCGAGATGTTCTGTAACGCGAGGGTAATAGTCTGCTCGAAGAACACCAAGTGCATCCATCACCTCATAGTAATCTGCAATGTTTCGGTTTGCAACTTCAAGAAAATCGACACCCTCCTCATTGGCAGTCCTGATTATTTTGTCATCGATATCAGTGAAGTTTTGCACGTAGTCGACATCGTATCCGGATGCCTCCAACCATCGGTGAAGAAGATCGAATGCGATGTAGCATCGAGCATGCCCAAGATGTGAGGGCGAATAGGGTGTTATTCCGCAAACATACATCTGAACCTTACCTGGAACGGCAGGATGGAAAGGAACCTTCTCTTTCCTGCGAGTATCGTAGAGGTGTAGAGTCATGTGCTTCTCGTTCCTTGGGTAGCACACTTCACCATAAATGCGTGCGAACATCCTTAGAATAAACAGTAACAAAAATTCAAACATCAAAAAAAACACGCAAAATCATGAATCCGGAATATAAGCGAATATTGGTAACAGGATGCTCTGGTTTTCTAGGTCGACAGGTTACTCAAGAATTACTTTCTCGCGGATATTTTGTTCGAGGTACTACTCGAAGTCACGAAGAATTACATCGTGAAATTATGAATGATTTTGATAATCATCCTTCACTTGAACTCCGCTGTCTCGATTTAATTTTTGATGAAGGTTGGAAGTCGGCAATGCAAGATATTGATGCTGTAGTTCATACTGCCTCACCATTTTCTGCTTACGAACCGAAGGATGAACAAGAATTGATCAAGCCTGCTAGAGAAGGAACAATACGAGTATTAACTCATGGGTATGGAGCAGGGATACGAAAATTTGTGATTACATCTTCTACTGCAGCTATATCTGGAGCAACTCCAACAAGTAGGGGCAAAACATATTCACACGAAGATTGGACAGATTTGGATAGTAAAATTTCAGCATATACGAAGAGCAAAACATTAGCAGAGTTAGCAGCATGGGATTTTGTAGAATCACATTCTGATGTGATTCTAACAACGGTTAATCCAAATGTGATCTTAGGGCCCTTGCATAGCGGAACACCTGGCACTTCATTGAGGATAATCGAATCGATAATTGCTAGCTCATACCCAGGGTTTCCGAAAATTAGTTTTGCTCCTGTCGATGTACGTGATGTTGCTTGGATGCATGCAGAAGCGCTTGAGAATTCTAATCTTGATGGTGAAAGAATGATTATGGCTACATCTCCGATTAATATGCCTCAAATTTCCTCTCATTTGAAGTCAGATGGTTGGAAAGTTTCTACTCGGGCGCTTCCGAATTTTGTGGTTAAAATAATGGCACTTTTCATTAAAGAAGCCAGATTAGTTTCTAGTGGTTTAGGGACTACAAACTATTACGATTGCTCCAACACAGAGGAAAAATCTGGATGGATATCAAAATCACACAATGAAATGATACTCTCTGCTGCAGAATCGTTGAATCTTAGATGATCTCAATTTATTCTGTAGTTTCCTCTCTGTTGATTCGAGCCCAACGGAAGGATTGTACGCAAGCAAAAGTGTAGACTCCACCAAGGACTAGCAGTAGCGCATGAGAAATGATCAAGATACCTGAGGAACCTGCATCCAACAGAATCATTGGCAACCTTAGTCCTCCTATGGCACATAACAATCCAAACACTACAGCGATGTGCATGAACAGTTTCGTACGAGATGGGAACCGGTCTGCAGCCGACCCCATAACAGCGATTGGAGTCCCCATGATTGTAGGAATCAAAGCTGTGACACTGGCATTACCAGAAATCACGTATGCTGCAACTCCCCAAGCGGAGAGAATTCCGCCGACGATTATCGACATTAGTGGCATTTCCATTCCAAACATTTTGTACGCCATATGTATCATCTCCGTTAACCGTAGGTGTACGTAATTCCGAAGCCACCACGTGGATGATTCCAGCTTAGCGCACCATCAGTACACATCAGGAAGCAGGTTCCGCACTCCACGCAATCTTCGTATTGGAATTTCATTTCATCTAATCCAACATCACGGAATTGGTAGCATTGTGCAGGGCATCCCCATACACACATCATTGAGTCACAATCTCCACATTTCTTCGTATCCACGATGATATGGGCATGTTCGTGTTCGTCAACATTGTATCCAATCAGCCCTAGGCCATTTTTCACATCATATTCAAACAATCCAATCTTCGCTTTCTCAGTCATTATCTCAACTCCCATTGATTACAATTTGCGTCCCATCATCCCTAATCTGATTAAATTTAGCAGACCCATACCTTTCTTTGTTTTGCGGTCTTTCCTTCTCATTTCCTTCCGAAGTCGCATGGCCTGTTTTTCGACAGTGATTTTTTCTTCGCCAATCTCTCTAACGACTCTATTGAACATAGTGCCCATGAATTTTGGGACCCATGTGTAGTTTGCATCGTCTGCCAAGAATTTCGCTGTTGTCTTGAAACGTTTCAGGTCCCGCATAACATATGATGCATCCAAATCCTTCTTGTATTGGCCCAATGCCTTTTCACTAAAATCTCCAGATCCGATACAGTTAGCTATGACCTTGGCAGCTAATTTGCCCGAGTGAATTGAGTAATTCTGCCCTTGGATTACTGCACCGTTGGAGTAGACCAGTCCTGCTGCATCTCCAATTACTACCGCTCCATCTCTTACAAGTCGCGTGGGCATCCGATCTAATCCATACTCTGGAACTAGATGCGCTCCGTATTCGACTGTTTCACCGCCCCTAATTAGAGGTGCAATAGCCGGGTGCGCTTTGTAGGCTGCCAGCATGTCATATGTGTGAATTCCCGATGGGAGGCTGTCCAATTGGATGACTACGCCGATAGACAAAGTGTCTTTGTTTGTGTATAACCATCCACCTGCTCTTGGTACTAATCCAGCGGTGACAGGGTATTCTTCCCATGCTTTTTCTGCCATGTCGTCAAATATAGCTAATGCGGCCTCCATTGCCATCCCACTAGGTGGCCGTTCATCATCTCCGGAATAGCAGCCAAATCGACTGTTTATTTCCTCTTCACCTAGGTGGATTACTTCCTTCACACCTAGGATAATTCCGTGACGGTCTTGGGCATGGATCATTGAGTCGAATGCATAGGATCGGGTTAGAATGGAATTACTTCCTTCAGCGATTACCACTACATTACTAGTCATGACTTCGCCATCTTGAACGATACCACGAATTTTGCCATTCCTTATTGCGTCCACAATTTCTGGATCGAAATTGGAAATCCTCCATTTCTGGTTTTTACCGCGTCCTGAATCTTCGGCAGGGCTAGTCAAATCGCGGGCTGTGTAAGAGGTGTGATCCAGACCCTCAATGTTGAGTTGATCGATTTTGATTCCTGGCATTATGAATACACCGGCTTCTTCTAATTTTTCAGCGAACCAAGCATCTGTTCGTGCTCGTAGTACACTCCAGCCAGTCCTCATCGATGGTTCAGATGTCCCCCCTATTCCGTCCCATGATGCAAATTTACCTTCCATGATGAATGCATCATCTGAAGACAGGAACCCGATTTTCTTGTTATTGATATACCGCTCTATACCTGGATTATCCATCTCCCAGTTTGGAAAAATATCGTCCAATTCATCCAATTCACGTCCCCAGAGTATCCCTCCGGACAGATTCTTGGCTCCGACCGGTTCACCTCTATCGACGACCAGAATACGATCACCTTCCACGCCTTCCTTGAGTAGTTGTGCAGCACATGCCATGCCAGCCATTCCACATCCGATGATGATTACATCGAAGTCCGCTTCTTCTTCGCTCATGCGCTCCCTCCATTGCTAACCAATTGAAACCTGTCTTTGAATGTCTCCCCGACGTCCATAACAAACGAAGTTTGGGTACCTCATTCAGGAACGGATAAGTCCCCTACGTTCGAAGTAGGTCCGATGGAGAGGGTCGCTACTGCACCGGCAAAGGCAATCTTGTTTGGTGAACATGCAGTTCTCTACGGCGCCCCAGCAGTCGCTGTGGCAGTGGATTTACGCGCCAAGGTGACCTTGAATGACTCTGATGAATGGAGGCTGAATGGTCAACCTTTAGATCCATCAGAGAATCCACATCTTTCCTCCCTTATTCGTTGGGCATCTGCGGAAAATCATCCGCAGGATATTCACGTCGTGAGCGAGATTCCAATAGCTTCTGGTCTCGGTTCATCTGCGGCTCTATGTGCATCTATTGGGGCACTTTTGGAGGAAACTCCTAGTTCGAAGGAACGCATTGCTAGAGCCGCACATAGTTCGGAAGCAGAAGCGCAGGGTGGTAGAGCCAGCCCAGTGGATACAAGTACAGTTACTCTTGGAGGGGCCGTGGTTGTCAGCAATGATCAATGGCCAGGTATTGAACACTGCTGGGATGTCGATTTGAGTGGTCCAGATGGGGATCGTCATTGGGCGATTCATTCACTTTCTTTGTCTCCTCAATTGAAGTCCATGCCTCTTGTTATCGGTTCTACTGGAAAGGGGTCATCTACTGCGAAGATGGTCGCTAGTGTGGCCGCTCGTATGCACGAGAGCGAGTTTCGTGCATCTATGGACCGTTTGGTCACTTGTGCTGAAGACTCAATTCACTTGATGTTGGAGGGGGATCCAATTTCTATCGGTGAGGCCATGAATAG
>DAFJ01000074.1:30628-42601 GCA_002497905.1 Euryarchaeota archaeon UBA251 | reverse complement strand
CCTCTCGCCGTGTGTGAGATATTGACTACAACCTCGACGTATTCGATACGGAGGTCTTGATTTACAGTAATGGTGTCTGTTACAGGGGCACCATTGTCTGCAATTGAACTGGAGACAGTTGAGATACTGGAGCCGAAAGAGGTCTCAGTTTGTAGCTTAGTCCAGTTGGCAGCGAGACTGACTGCTGCATGCGCATCAACAACACCGAATCCGAAACTATGGGAAATATCGTGACCACCACCATTCGTAGACCATGAGGAGTGTGCCGGGTTGTTCTTTCGTGCGGAGTTCGCGAGGATGGCCATCACATCTCGGGCCGTTAGAGTCGGGTCTACATCGAGGATGAGTGCTGCAACTCCCGAGACAAGTGGTGTAGCAGAGGAGGTGCCACCAAAGTCACGGGCGATATCACCGCTGTTGTTGTAGCCTCCTGACCCAGGGATATCTGCTGTTACGATACCGAGGGTCCCTCCGTTTGAGTGTGCTACTACGAGTACATTCGCACCGTCTTCTGAGTAATATGATTGAGTCCCTGAGTTTGTGATTGCGCCCACAGAGATTGTCTGTCGGGCGTTAGCATATCCATCGTAGTTTGAATTATCACTATTCGTTCGTCCATTACCTCCTGCCCATGTGATGATGTTACCGAGGCTTCCACGCCCAGTCGTAAAGTCTGATTCAAATGCAGCAATTAGGAGTGGACCAGGTCCTTCGAGAGTCTGCCCATTATCGGACGGCCCCCATGAGTTACTGTAGATATCATTGTCTTGATCATTCAGACTTAGTGCATTCGCCGCTGTGGAGTCAGAGAATCCGCAGGCGATGAGCCTCGTACCACTCATGTCAGCATTGTAAGCGACACCAGCGATTCCGTAACTGTTGTTTCCTCTTCCTCCTGCCACTCCAGCAGCAGATGTACCATGTCCATCACCAGAAGACGGGCTGGGATCACCATCATTGCTGCAGTAGTCATATGAATCTCCACTTTGGTATCCCGGGGATAGGTCGGTATGGCTATGCGCAAATCCATCATCAATGATTGATATCTGGGCTCCTGTACCATCAGCGATATCCCATGCTGCAGTCACGTTTGCATCTTCACCAATGGTCCCACCATTTTGTCCTGTATTGACAAGGTGCCATTGTGCATTCATCTCAGGATCATTGAGTACAGCTCGTGGTTGCATTACTTTCTCGCGTTGAGGAAGACTACGCTCAATGATTCCTCGATTTTCTAACCCTTCTAGAATTGATGCACCTTCTACTGGGTCAGAGAATGACCAAATCCATGCTCCATCGAGGAACGGAGCCATACGAATATCAACATCAGCACTGGTGTATTTCTGAACGAGAAGAGGGTCTAATGTTGTCAAAACAAGCCATTCTTCCGGCGCTCCTAGATCCATCTGTGATTCCGCAGCTTCCACTTGGTAGAAGGCACGCTGAACGGCACCGCTGTAGGTTTCAAAGACAGGCTCTGTCTTTGGTTCTTCGAAATCTTGAGCCATTGCAAGGGGGACGGTGATGGAGGTCAGGAAAAGCGCGACTAGGACAATAGCATGCTCGCGCATGAATTGTGTTTATCCATGGAACGTCATAGTGCTTTGCTCAAGACCCGATGAAGGTTTGAACCGCTTGATTGACTTCTTCATCGCTCATTAAGCGTCTTTGGGACTTGGCCAAATCAAAGAGATGGGCGACTAATCCATCGGTAGCCTCGAAGCCATTTCGTTCAAGCCAGTAGATGATATTGGAGCGACCAGACATGTGGCCAATGCGAATTATCTGTTCTAATCCAAAGTCTTGAGCCGGGACTCCGCTATAGATTCGGTCAGCAAGCCAGTGATCTCCTTTTTTCATCGCTTTCACGACCGCGCTTGCGTGGACTCCAGTTCCGGTTTCGAAAGCATCTTGACCAAATACTGGATAATTACGTGGTAGTGCGACTTCGACGTATTCGTTGGCTTTGCGCATGTATTCGTTTAATGTGGTCAAATCGTTGTCGATTGCACCCATTAGTTTGAGATTCACGAGTGTCTGGTCGATGGGTGCGTTTCCAGCACGTTCACCTACACCAAGTGCGGTCCCGTGGATTACGTCTGCCCCAGCGTAATAGGCTGCAATATTGTTCGCTACGCCGAGTCCACGATCTTGATGTCCATGCCAGTTGACTTCGATGTCCCGTCGCTTGAAGCCAGCATCTGGGATGACCTCATCCTGAACGAAGCGGAGTAATTGCTCCACACCATTCGGCGTAACGTGGCCACATGTATCACAGACACAGAGCCGATCAGCCCCCAATTCCAAAGCTCTGGTATAGACCGCTTTGATGTCCTCTGGCTTCGAACGTGTTGTGTCCTCGGTCACGAACATTACAGGGATGTCATTGTCTACTGCGAATCCAATCGCCTTCTCAGCAGTTGAGATGATACGATCCATTGTCCAGTTTTCGGTATACTGTCGAATCGGACTTGTTCCAAGGAAGGCACTTGCTTGAATCTGCATCTCGTGTTTCGCCTGTAAATCCACGAGTGGTTCGATGTCACTGACTACAGTGCGAACTGCACAACCTGGACGTATTTCGTAATCCTTCTCGTTGATGTGTGATAGCATTGCATCGATATGATCGATGTGTAGAGGGCCAGCGCCGGGAAGGCCGAGATCTACCTTCTGGATGCCAAGATTTTCCATATAATCGAGGAGTTCTATCTTTTCCTCGATTCTTGGGTTGCGTGCTGATGGGCTTTGTAGTCCATCTCTCAAGGTCTCATCATCGAACCAAATTGGGTGAGGGTGAGCGCCTTCATCTCTCGTGAAAGAATGTTGGATGAGATTCCAATCGTAGATGAGGTCCTTCTCGTTCATGTGGTCGCCTCCTGTGGAAGAGAAGCAAGGATTGCGTATGAATCCCCCGCTTAGGAGAGGGTAGTGGTTTCAACGTCATCTTTCTTCGTCATGGTCCTTGCGAGATTTCCGCCTAGCATCGCGAGGAAGATAATCGCAGCCCAGGTGTTCAAGGCAGTTATTACGAGGCCGATGAACATCAGGGCAAGATAGTACAGTGAGGCTTTGAATGAGCGCAGAGCAGTAGGCAAACGCCCCTTTTCATCGAATTCTTCCTTAGGATCAATCCGGAGGACTGTCTGAAAGTACCAGAATCCAAGGCTGAAGGCGATAATAGTCCAGATGAGCCCTCCTTCATTACCCACGGCTTCGTTTCGAAGCCAAGGCATGGCTGCAATCCCAATGAGTAGGAGAGCGTAGACCTTCATCTCAAGGAGCGTCCGTTCAGGCCCCTTGACCCAAGGCATCATTGGTACACCTACCTTTTCATACTCTGATGAGCGATATAGTGCGAGTGCCCAGAAGTGGGGCGGTGTCCAAAGGAAGATGAGTGCGAACATCAGCCACGGAAGTGGCTCACCGAGAAAGAATGGATTTGTGATTGAGAGTTCAGTGGCAGGAGTAGCTGCCGCCCAACCGATTAGTGGGGGTGTGGCTCCAGCAATTCCACCAATGACGATGTTCTGAGTAGAGGTTCGCTTTAGCCACATTGTGTAAATGAATACGTAGAAGAGAATACTGAATCCAGCCCAGAATGCAGTAACTGCATTTGTCATCGCCATGAACCATGCAACTCCGAGAACGGAGATACTGATGCCGAACCAGAGGGCTTGATTCGGGCTGACAGTTCCGGCAGGAACTGGCCGATTGATTGTCCGTTTCATTCCAGGATCGATGTCACGATCGTACCACATATTGATCGCATTTGCACCGCCAGCGGTCAGCATTCCGCCAATGATGACTACGATTATCACTTGACCCGTGTGAAACAGATTCCAATCCCCCGTCTCACGCCAAATTTGAGCGTCATGAATCAACACTGCACATAACGCAGTAATTTGGAGGAGGATTAGTACACCCGGCTTCATGAGGGTAACATAGGCCCTCACACCAGTCGCTACCTCAGCCATGTTACTCCACCATTTGATTCGACCATTGAAGGTTGGGTGTAGAGTTTCAGTTTCCCTTCATTCCTCTTCATTATCCGATGTGTCGATTCGGATCATCAGAATCGCGGATGAAAATATGAGGAAAATCACAGATGCAAAGAGAAGATGTAGAACAGAAATCCATTCTATGAATCCTGAATTTGCAGTCCATGAGAGCACGTAGGCTCCACCGAGAAGCACATTCAATCCATAGAGTCCAGCCCCCCATGACATAAGCCGATGAGTAAGGATATCAGGCGCCCATTCCGAGCGCGTCATCCATATTCTGAGGATTATGCTTCCAACAATTAGGACCAACCATCGATGAATGAATTGCGATTGTGCAATTACATCTTGCACCAAAACTCCGATACCTCCGCTGCATAGCGGCCAAGAGTCTGGGAATCCCGAAACTCCACAGGCGACATTTGCGTCTTCAGTGGTAGATACAAAGGCACCTACAAAGAGGACGATGAGAGTTGATAGGGCACTAATTCGGAGATGCGCCTGTGTTCGTGGACCGGTATCGATCTTCCATCTATGCCCGTTGTCCTTCCTCCAAGATATCCAGAGTCCAATCAAAGCCAGAGTGAAAATTAGTGCTGAGGCAAGATGTAGAGCCACTGACCAGTGCTCATTATCCCATTTCACAGTGATATAACCAAGGAAACCCTGCCAGATGACTAGGATGAGTGAGAGGGCTGCAAGTGTGTGGGTTTGATTAGAGAGGTTTTCACGCTGTGCTCGGACAATAAAATACTGCAGGATAATCAGTGGTCCAAGTAGGGCACCTGCAATGGCGCGATGAATCCATTCGGTGAAGATTTCGAATGTTGTGTATCTATGATCGGCTCCACGAGAATCAATTTCCTCCGGATTATTTTCCCACCAAGTGGCTTGTTCTTCAGGCGATACATCGAAGCCCCATGTACCGAAGCACGTGGGCCAATCTGGGCAGGATTCACCAGCATCATAGATGCGGATGATACCTCCAACCGCTATCACCATCGCTGCGATAAAGATGAGCGCTACCGGAAGTAGATGCCATGGCCTTTTCCATTGTGCCATGACAAGCGTATGGGTGTGGGGTATTTCAACGCCTGATGGTTCGTATGCGCATGTCCCACCATTGGTGGCATGGTGTACTGCTTGCCATGCTTGTGGCTTTGACCCCAGTCGTGGGTTCAACGCCCGTCGATATTACGGTCCCACTAGATTCGAACACTCCTGGAGTTGTCCTCGATGTATTGATTCTTGATATCGAGGCCAACGCTACGAATGGCACCGGGGATTCTCTTCGTCGTCCGCCGTTCCTAGTTGAATTACATACAGCAACATGGTGTATTCCTTGTCGCACCGCGGAAGCAGAGGTAGCAGAATTGGAGACGGTATGGTCCAGCGTTGCGATCCTTCGTCATCACTCATCCGATCTTGACATTCTATCTGTAGAGGCGAGCAATCAGACAAAGCAGAATCAAGGTATTCGCGGTTACCCCAGCATCGTTGTTGAAGGCCATTGGGTTCTCAACGGTTCTAGTCAAAGTATAGACTTCGAAGATTTCATTGCAAACATGACTTCGGCGGGATTGACGAGGAACACGACTCCAGATGCCAATTGGATCAACGGATGGAGCTACAGCGATGGTGTGATGGACGTAGATATTGAAATTGGTATGGATGATGTCCAAGTTGATGTCTATCTCCTGATGAATGGTGTAAATGGAGGAGAATTGGGAATCCTTCCTGATACTGTTGTGGCAGGGGTGACGGATGTTGATTTGAGTCAAGGTTCTACGGCGAGCCTCAATCTCAGTGGTGCTTCAATTAGCGTGACCGATGATCCTGGGCGTATTGTACTCGTAGTGCGTAACCCTGGGCCTGCAATTCTGACACCAGCGTCTGATATATTCGTCTCTAGTGACTACCAATCAATTCCACCTAATCCATCAGGAGGTTCGTTCGCGATATCCAATCCGTTCCTCTTCTGGTTCGCACTTCTTGGCGGTATCGCGTTTATGTTACCCGCTCTTCAGCACACAGTGCCGACGCTATTCAGTAAGCGACGGACAAAAATCGGTGAAGATGAGTAAGGTTCACTCTTAGTCGTGAGGAACAACGTCCATTGGCAAAAGATTGCGGTCGTACTCAAGCATAGCAATCTTTTGAGGATCAAGAACGAAACGCGTATTGGCTTCATCGACACCGTAGAGTTGAATCAGTTCATCTTTGAAGGCTTCACGAAGGTCTTCTTCGGTTACATGGATGGGTGCACCCATACTAATCTGGAGTGCACGAGCACCGATGATTCGGGCCTTCTCGAAGCGTGTGTGGGATCTGATTGGCTTGACCATGGTCTAGTCACCTACTGTCCGACCGACTTAGGGGGGTGAGATAAGGCCTGCGCTTGGTAAATCAGAGTTATTCAACCCGTTCGATTAGCATAGCAACCGCATTCCCGCCACCTAGGCAGAGTGTCACAATACCTGTAGATCCACCAGTTCTGCGAAGCACTCCGAGCATCGTCATCAGGCAACGTGTCCCTGATGCACCCAACGGATGTCCGAGGCTCACAGCTCCACCGTGTAGGTTGAATCGTGCTTCTGGGATGCTGACTTCCTTTGCAACCGCACAAGAAGCAGCGGCAAAGGCCTCGTTGTGTTCGTATACGTCCACATCCTCAACTCCAAGTCCATTACGTTCGAGCAAGGCTTGAATTGCAGGAATAGGCGCGTACATTACGCGAGCCGGTTCTACCCCGCTTGTGTATTGGTCAATGATTCTCGCGAGGATAGGCCACCCCTGCTCCATAGCGAAGGATTCGTCAGCAACAAGGACGGCCGATCCGCCGTCGTTCAAAGTCGATGCGTTTCCAGCAGTGACGGTTCCATCTTTCTTGAATACGGTCCGAAGTCCAGCCAGCGTTTCGACATTTGTGCTGTCTCGGATGCCTTCATCATGAATGATATTCTTCAAACTTCCATCAGGCTGCGGCGCATCGACAGGGACGATTTCCCAATCAAACCAGCCGGAGTCCCTAGCTATTGCAGCCAGTTTTTGAGAACGAGCCGCAAAAGTATCCATATCGCTTCTTGAGATGTTGCATTCATCAGCAATCAATTCGCCAGTGTTACCCATGTGTATGTCATTGTAGATGTCCCAAAGTCCGTCGTAAACCATCGAATGGACAATCGTATCAACATCAATTTCTGCGCCTTTGTGGTAATTCCTTACCAAATGAGGGGCATTGGTCATACTTTCCATCCCACCTGCGATGATAGCACGATGTTCTCCTGCACGAATTGCTGTTGCTGCAATCATTACTGCCTTCAGACTTGATCCACAGACCTTGTTAATGGTTGCACAAGGCGTTGAAGCCGGCAAGCCGGCACCAAGGGCGACTTGTCGTGCTGGATTTTGGCCTGCACCTGCTTGGATGACTTGGCCCATTAGTACGTCATCGATGATATTCTCCATAGGGTCGATGCCGGCCCTTTCTAGGACTGAACGGACTGCTACAATTCCTAGGTCTACGGCTGACATTTGGGCGAAAACACCACGATATTTCCCTATAGGTGTGCGAGCGACGGCGCAGATTACTGGCGCTCCCATGGAGTCGCATAGTGCCCCCCAAGATGAATCTCACGGGTTAGAATCCAAATTTGGAGTAGGCCTATATCTATGCAAATCCATAGAATTCAGGGTCACGAATTGTAGGGCGAAGTTCCGATTTAACTAGAATAGTTCGAACGGCCCAGAGATCAGTGAATACTCGGTATGTTGTGGTTGCGTCGAGATAATCTACGCCGGATGACCCACCAGTACCAATGCGCCTTCCGATTATTCGTTCTACCATACGGGCGTGACTATGGCGCCATTTCACCATCGATTCTTCCAATTCTATCATCCGATCAATGAGGGTGCGAGGCCATGCGAGGAGAGGTAAATCTCGGTGTGATTCGATGAATAGGAGGCCCGCTCGAGGGCGGTCGACTTCACCATTAGGCATCAGGAAATCACGTGCCCCTTTCGCAACAGCCGCGAACCGTGCTTTCATCGCGTCGGAATCTCCCATGCCCCATTCGGACATTCGCTCTGCCATCTCTGAACCATGTTGTTCAAGGGCAGCGATGTGTGCTTCGACGTAAGATTGGACCACTTCCGCATCGTTTGGTGAATCGGGAGTTGAACCATCGATAGGTGTACGTCCAAGCCAGTTACGTGCTGTATCCCATAGAGAGATTTCATCCATTCTCGACCGAAGCCGCTCTAAATCTACCTTGCCTTGCTCTGATGTTTCAGCCATTTGAATGAAACGCTTGAGTGGATCCATGCCTCTGTTGCGATGATCATTTTGGAGACCAATCAGAATCTCTAGTTCTCGCATTTGAGCTGATTCAAAGCCAGAAGCGGATCCCAAACTATCCCGGAAGGCAAGAAAATCCTGCGGACTAAGGGTCTCCATCACAGACCATTGCTGAGACATAAGTCGGAAAATTTCAGTCACACGTCCGAGACGGTGGACGACCATCGGTATCGCCTCTTCAGCGACGGATTCTGTATCAAGGACGTCTCGAGACTCAGCAAGCTCACGAATTACTTGCTTGAACCATAGCTCAAAGGTTTGGTGAACCACGATGAAATGCATCTCATCAGCACTCACATCTCCGTCTCTTTGCAGGGCGAGTAATTCGTTCAGACTGAGGTATTCTCCGTAACTCAGACTCCGTTGTGGTCCCCCGCTCATGACTTCACATCCGTTGCCCGGTATGTAATGGATTTCTGTAGCCTCTTACTAGAATTGAAACGTGGGTAAGCGTCAATAACCACTCACCGGTGGCGTCCCTAATGGCAGGAGACGCCCTTCCCGTTGCCGAGTGGCTCTCGGATTACGACGTCTCCCAGATTACTATCGGTGTGGTCGCATCCCACTCGTCTCTACAGATTCTTCATGGCGCCCGTCAGGAGGGGTTCAGAACTTTGGGCATCTGCGTGGGTGAGACACGTCGCAAGATGTACAGTGCGTTCCCTGGAGCGGAGCCTGATGAGTGGCTCATTCTTGACGATTACAAGCAGATGATGGATTATGCTGAGTATCTTCGTGAACGCAATGTTATCCTAATTCCTCATGGGTCCCTCGTAGAATATCTTGGCCCCAAGAATTTCCAAATTCTTTCGGTACCAACCTTCGGAAATCGCAACATCCTCGAATGGGAGGGAAGTCGAGAACGCCAGCGAATATGGCTTGAGTCCGGAGGATGTACAATGCCACGTGTAATCGAGGACCCCAAGGATATCGATGGCCCTGTAATCGTGAAGTATGCCGGGGCTAAGGGTGGCCGTGGTTACTTTGTCGCTCGTGATTTCCGTGACTTCCGTCGCAATGTTGACCTCGAGGAAGATTTCACGATTCAGGAGTATGTTCTTGGTACTCGATACTATTTCCAGTTCTTTTTCGATCCGCTTCCAGACGACGGGTACCAAGTTGATGGTATGGGTTCGAAGGATGGCCAGAAAATCGGCCGACTTGAGCTCATGAGTATCGACCGACGCGATGAAGCGAATGTCGACGAATTCTACAAACTCGGAAGCCTCCGTGATCTTCGAGACATGGGACTTGAACCATCCTTTGTGGTCACAGGAAATACTCCTGCTGTTCTCCGTGAGTCTCTACTTCCAGAAGCCTTCCGTATGGGTGAGGGTGCTGTTGCTGCAAGCATGGAACTTGAAGGTGCGGAGCAAGGCATGATTGGCCCGTTCTGTCTCGAGACAATCGTTACTGATAAGTTGGAATTCAGAGTGTTTGAAGTCAGTGCTCGAATTGTCGCAGGAAGCAATGTCGCTGTCGGTGGTTCACCATATTCAGACATCAATGAGCCCGGTATTAGCACGGGACAACGTGTTGCACGTTGCATACGAAAGGCCATAGAAAAAGGCAGACTCTTGGAAATTTTGTCTTGATTAGGATTTTATTATAATCGATTGATTGTTACGAGTGGCATGTCCTCGATTATCGAGTACTACTCGAGGGGCTTTCAGCCAGAGAGCATGTTTGGATTCAGGCTGTTGATATCTTGGACATCTGGTCTTGTTTTCTTGTGGATGGTGGGCCTTGCATATCTTGTTTTGCGAGCCAATAAAAATGCGCTAGAAAATCGTTTCATGGCTGTTCTTTTAGTTTTTGAAGGCATAAAGGCAACCTTTCTATTAACAGATGCTATACCGTATGAAAGTCATTGGCAATGGCTCTGGGACTATCTTTTGTTTTTCAAGATTGATATGTTCTTTATGGCACATCTCACAACATTACTGCTGTATTTGTGTATTCCGATCTATTACAAAATCGAACGTTTATCTTTCATGTACGATCTTAGATTGCAGAAGCACGTATGGTACCTTGCTCCGATAGTTGGGGCGTTGATTTGGTTCTCAATAAGTATGCACCCATTGTTTGACCTCCAACAATCTGCGTGGTTAATTTGCACTGAAGCTGGCGCCACCCCATATTTACAAGAGTGGTTTGGAGGAATTCCTTCTACAGGCCAAACTGCTCTTGATGCTATAGGGACTTGTCCTGCTTACCTCAATATCCACATTTCTCAAGAACCAGTCGGACTTTGGGGAATTGCCTTGCTGTCTCCATTGGTATCTATTGGTGCACTGCTTCTCTATCGAACATCTATGAAAGAAAATCTTGATGGAGAAAATCCGGATTTCAAGAGTGGTCTGACATCGAGGTCATTGTATATTGGATTTCTCGGAAAGGTATGCATGAATATGATTTACTTCTCAGTAGTCATACTAATCATACCCATTCTAAATGGAGGCCCCGCAGGATTCGTGGATGCCAGTATGTGGCAGTGGTCAGAGAATCCTACTTCGATTACTAGATTGAAATATTATATCTGGACGTTAGGTTTGCTTTTTGTTCCCCTAGGTATGGGTTTTGAAGCCCTGATGTTTGTTCATGCTTCACTGAAAGACACAGTATTTGGAATCGACAAAACACTGCGTAAGACATTCTCAACTGCTGTATTTACTGGAATTGGTGCATTGTTGTTTATCACGGGAAGTGAAGCAATGGAGAATGTGTTAGGTTTTGGTATGATTGGTGGGGTGTTAATTGGCGTCGGACTGTTAGCTGTAAGGAAACCTATTATTGGCGTGATAGATGGTATTTCTGGACAACTAATTCCATCAGAGTATTCGGAAATGGAGCAGAAATATTTGGATGCATACATAGCATCCATGAAAGATCGAATAGTCACTGGAGAAGAGCGCCGATTACTCGATATGCTTGCTCAATCATACGACATAGATGATGAAAGAGTTAGCTATATCGAACAATCTTATGACGCAAGTTTGGGCTTATCGGATGCCCCGTCATTAGGTTCATCCGAATCAGACCTTATCACAACGAATCTTGATCAGTTGCATGTAGAAAACCAATGGACTGATGATTCAGGTTATACCTGGAGAAAGATGAGCGATGATTCAACTCAGTGGTGGAATGGCACTGAATGGATAACATACGATGATTAACTGGATTGTTGAAACTTTTTCCACACTTTATGAGTGTCTTGGATGCAGAATTATAACCGAGTAATTAGTTGCCGATCTTCTACGATTTGTAGATTACCCGGAGGAAGACAACCAAGGATATCGTCTTGTAACAGGCCAGTAGAATTAGCGATTTGGTTGGCAATATTCTCTTTCTTCAGTGTCCCTGGTTGTAGTCGAATCCACCTTTCACAGATGGACTCGATAGCAGCAGGAGTGCCTACGAGTGGAAGCGGTATTCCGTTGATTGCCACCACTCCCAGACTAATCTCAGTAGACATGTTACGGTGCCAGTTTCGCTGCCCTCTAATGACGAAAGCCCCTCTGCCAAGTGACTCACCGGTCTCTGCTGTTTTTGATACCTGATTGGAACCAACATGGTATGCGGTTGCCGCACCACCGCCCCCTCCCCAAGCCCTTGACC